>JBGPAW010000141.1:0-8793 GCA_041480905.1 Phycisphaerae bacterium | reverse complement strand
CAAGGTGCGATACACGAAAGGCCGATAACCCGTCCCCGCCACCAGCTCCGTCAGCCGGGCCTTCTCGAAATCATCCGGGTTGCCGGGATTCTGTACGCCGGCCAGAAAAGCAAACTGCACCACGCCCAGATACAACGTGATCGCTAAAGAATATCGAGCGTACCTGCGCATCGCCTCCCCTCGTACCAAGCTCGGGGTTTTGCCCGGGTCGCGATTCACCTAGAGAACTGCAATCCGGCAACACGGCCGTGGGGCGTCCAGCCTACCTTCGCCAACTCCCGGCCGAGTGTTCCTCTGTCCCGCGGCAGCCCCATGTTTCCACCGAGAGACGCCGGCAAACGTACCAGGCGGCGGCGAGCAACGCCATGCTGGCAAATAGCATCTTTGAATCTAGCAGAGAGAACAGACCGGGATGCCCTGCACCCATGGGAACCCAGCAGGTGCCCAACAACGCGTAGCAGACGCCGAGCAATACGAAAACCCGGCTCGGTATCGGCACCACCCTGCCGGCAGCAAAGCAGACGCAGAACAACACGACGGTCCAGCCATAGTAGTGGTCCCAAGCGATCGGGCTGCCCATCGTCAACGCCAGAAGCGCGATGCCCATGTCGGCGCTGCGGTAGAGCACCTCCCCGGGAAGCTCGACCCCGCAGGCATGCTCCTGGCGAAGGGCGGTGGAGGCATTCACGCAGGTACTGCCTCGCAACGACCGTGGCATCAAGGAGACGACCACCAGAACCGCCGCTGCGCAACGCGTGAACACGGTGACGCCGGGAGTGGCTGGTGACAGCTCGAACGCGTACGAGTCTCCCCTCCAGCGCCGGGCGAGCGCATTGAAAGTCTGGTTGCCTTGGGTCGCGTATCCGGCCGACATCACCGGCAAAACGCCCGTCAAGTAGGTACGCCAGGGACCGGTACCCACCAACCAGAGACTGATGAGGATGAGCCCGACACCGGTGGCTACGGCGCTGAGCGCCATCTTCCATTGTCTTCGTGCGATGGCAAAAAGCACCAGCGGGGCCAGGTACGGCTTCAGACCGCCGGCCAATCCGATCAACACACCGGCCAACGTGCCCCGGCGGTGGGCATAGGCGAGCATAGCGCCAGCCAGAAATACGTTGATGAACGATTGGACCTGCACGCACAGCAGGGCCCAGCGGATCGGGCAGAACGCGGCGAAGACAAGGATAGCCAGCATCCATTCCCACCGCCGGCAAAGGAACCCGCGCAGGCACCACAACGTCAGAAGCAGAAGCACCAGCGCGGAAAGCCGACCCAGCAAGTCCATAAGCTGCGTCGTCCGCGCCATGCCGGCCCAACCCAACATCCAGCCGAACGGCAGCAACTCCACGGCCGCGGTCGGCGGATAGAGGAAATTCGCTGCGCCGACCCGACTGAACTCCGCATACAACCGGTCGTCGCGCTGCGCTGTTCGGTTGGACGCCCTCAGCGCGGGGGCGATGTCTGTACTGGTCGCGTGGAGCGGGCGGACGAGGGCGTACGCTGACCACACCCCCATGCTTACATACCCTTGCGGAAAGGGCCGCCGCGCCATGGGCGTGGCGAGGATTCGCGCCGAGTTCAAAGTCTCCACGACGGCGATCCCCGCCAAGGCCACGAGCGCGAAGTAGCCGATTCGGCGGCGATGCGGTGCAAGGATCGCGCTCGACTCGTCCATGGCCTAATGCCCACGCATGGGATACAACAAGGAAACGTCCCCACCAGGATTCGAACCTGGAACCTTTGGCTCCGGAGGCCAACGCGCTATCCAATTGCGCCATGGGGACGATGGGATCCTGGCTGGACAAGAGTCTAGCCCCGCGTAAAGTTCTGTCAACCTTGGCGTCTTGGCCTCTTGGCGGCGGGGAGTGGCACGGGAGGTGCAGTGGATCGAGGTCAGGGTGCCGAGGGGCTTGTTGGAAAGGGACCAAGGATGTTCGCCTCCGCCGCGGAAGCACTTAAGTACATTGCCGACCACGAGATAGCGATGGTCGATCTCAAGGTCGTCGGGGTCGCCGGCCAATGGCTGCACATCACCATCCCGGCGCGGAATTTTACGCAAAAGCACTTCGACGACGGCGTCGGATACGACGGTTCCTCCGGGGCCGGCTTCGGCCGGGTCGAAAGCGGCGACGTGGCGGCCATCCCGGAACCCGAGACGGCGTTCCTCGATCCGTTCTGGGAGCGGCCGACGATCAGTTTCGTATGCGGCACGGTGACCGCGGACACCAAGCAGCCCTTCGCCGCGGACCCGCGGACCATCGCCCGGCGGGCGGTCGCGCACATGCGGAGTTCCGGCATCGCCGACGAGGCCTGGATGGCCCCGGAGTTCGAGTTCAGCGTTTTCGACCGCCTGGAAGTCGTCAACGATCCGTACTACACCGCTGTACGCATCGAATCCTCCGAAATCGACACCCAAGGAGCGACGCCCGCCATCGCCCCCAAGCGGGGTTATATGCGCGTCCCGCCGGTTGAGCAGCTTCACGATCTCCGTTCGGAAGTTTGTGTTGTGCTGGAGCAGATGGGCATCCCCGTGCGCTACCACCATCACGAGGTGGGGGCTCCGGGCCAGTGTGAGATCGAGATCGACCTGGACACCCTCGTGCGCGTCGCCGACCGCACCATGCTCATCAAATACGTCATCAAGAATGTCGCCCGGCGGCGCGGCAAACTGGCCACCTTCATGCCCAAGCCTGTCTTCGGCGAGGCCGGCAACGGCATGCACGTGCACCAAAAGCTCGAAAAGGGCGGCAAGCCGCTGTTTTATGACGAGCGCGAGAAAAACTACGCCAACCTCAGCGACCTTGCCCTGCAATACATCGCGGGCCTGTTGCATCACGCTGCGGCCCTGACCGGCCTGACCAATCCCTCCACCAATTCCTTCAAACGCCTGGTCGAAGGCTATGAGGCCCCGGTCCACTTGTTTTTCTCGCTGGCCAACCGCTCCGCCGCGATTCGCGTGCCGCGCTACGCGGTCTCCCCCCAAGCCAAGCGCATTGAGTACCGCCCACCGGATTTCACCGGCAACATTTACCTGTCGCTGGCGGGCATGCTCATGGCAGGGCTGGACGGCATCAAGGCCAAGCTGAACCCGGCCGAACACAACTTCGGCCCCTTCGACGTGGACGCCACCAAACACGACGCAGCGTTTCAGAGCAAAATCGCCCAGTTGCCGCGCTCGCTCTACGACGCGATGGCCGCCCTCGAGCAGGATCGGGATTTCCTGCTCAAGGGTGAGGTGTTTTCACCCTCTTTCCTCGACGGCTGGGTGGCGCTGAAGCGCGCCGACGAAACCGACGCGGTGGCCACCCGCCCCCACCCCTACGAGTACCACCTGTACTTGGACGTATAGCGGCGGGGGGGCAGCGCCCGCTTGGCCGAGGCGTCGGGCGATGTCCGCCCACCCAGGACAAGTACTTCCCCCACGTTCGGTCCGGCCCGGACTACCGCCCTATTACAGAGGAAGAATTGGCCTTCACCTCGGTCTTCCGCCTACAGATCGCGGAGTGGAGCGGGAAGCGTAAGCAAGAGGCGGCGGACTTCCCCGGTGCTTTCACGTGCGGCAGCCAATCCTTGGCCGGGTCCGGCCCATGAGCAAGCCTGGGGAATAAACCTCATATTTTTTACCCTTTTTTCCAGAAAACCCTGGAAAACAAGCCTGAAACATGGTACCAGGCGCTCCAGCGTTGATAGGTAAGCTGGTTAAACCAGCAAAGATATTCAAGCTGGCGACCTTTTGTGACGATGAGGCGGATAATCACAAGGGACCCCGGAGGGCGAGGCGGCAACGGGTGAACCAAAATCGACCGATCGGTTTCGTTTAATCTTCTAACGAAAGGAGCGGTACGATGTTCGAGTTGTTCAACTGGTTGCTGGCCGTCTTGCTGACCTTCATCGATCGCATCCCGGCCTAGGAGCAGACGGTCATGATCGAGGTCATCACGCAGATCGATGACATCATCATCGACCAGGGGTAGGTCCACGGCGTAGGCCTCCTCGTCGGGCGGTTAAACGTCTGAACCGCCTAGCCGGTGGAGACGCCGTAGTAGACGGCTACCGGGAGCTCGGTGAGAGAGACCACCGCGGAGGCGATGGCGTCCAGTTCGGTGTCGAGCAGGGGCGTCACGAAGCTCTCCGCGGGCGGCCGCGCGACGGTGTAGAGCTGCACCGCGCAAATCCGCCCCCCCTGGTCCACGATCCGGCGAAGGCACTCCGCATAGGCGCGGATCTCCCCCGCGGGCGGCGGATCGCCGTGGAGACGCATCCATAACGACTGGATGCAGACCGGCCTGAGACGGGCGGCGTGGACGATGTTCTCCACGACGTGGGTTAGTGAGACGTTGGGACGGTTCACGGCCCGGAAGTATTCCTCCGTACCCGCGTCCAATTTCGCCCAGATCTCGCCCTGATGGGCGTCCATCACTTCCAGGCCCGCCATCACCTGAGGGCGGGTCAGATAGCACGCATCGGTAATCAGCACGATCTTGACGTGATCCAGGCGATAGTTCCGCTTCAGCTCGGCGGCCATCTGGACGGCCTGCGCGAAAACCGGACAAGTGGTCGGCTCGCCGTCGCCGGAAAAGGCGATATCGTTGAGCCGCCGCAGTTCGGCCGGGACGCCGGCGAACTGGGGGTGATCGAAGACCGAGCCGTCGGCGGCCCACGCCAGCATCGCGTCCAGTTCGCGGCGGAGCACGTCGAGGTCGACCGTACGGACGCGCGGCGTCTGGGAGCGATCCACCTGGCAGTAGACGCAATCGAAGTTGCACGCCGTGTCGGGGTTCAGGTTGATGCCGATGCTCAGACCGCCGCTCCTGCGGGAGATGACCGGATAAACGTACAGGTTGTCAGCCCAGTCGCGGCGGTGATCGGTGAAGTCCCGTAACTGATAGCGTTTCACGGGGTCGGCAGTCCTCCATGATCCGTTTCGGCGGCGATGGACACCCCGTTGTATTCTAGAAGGGTCCCCTTGGCTTTTTCCAGTTCCACCATGGCGATGTTGTAGGTCGCCAGGGACTCCAGCAGGGTCTGGCGCGAGAAGGCCAAGGCTTGATGGGCGTTGAGTTCCTGGTTGAGTTGGAGGAAGTCCTTGCGTTCGGCTCGGACCACGGTGGACTCGAGTCGGTCTTCACTGGCTACCATCGAGGCGTAATTGGGTTGAATCACGTCGTACGAGGTGTTCAGTCGGCGGACGGCCACATTGACGTCGTAGATCACCCCCTCAAAAGCCTGTTCCAGGGCGGCAATGGCCTGGGCGTGCTGCAGGCGAGCACGACGTTCGGCGGCCCGGCGGGCACGGTTGCCCACGGGAAGCTCCAACTCCACGCCGACGAAGTACTCGGTGAAATCGTTCTTGGTCACCTCGTCGAAGGCGCCGTCCGCGCTCTTGCCCAGACCGTCCACCGCGTACTGGAACACCAGGTCGAAACGCGGCAGGGCGTCATTCTTGGCCACCCCCACGAAGACCTTCGCATTGTCGATCTGCAGCTTGGCCTCCTTGAGCTCCTCGCGGTGGTCCAGCGCGTTCTGGACCTCAGCCAAGCGGTCGATGACCACCGGTTGGTGAGGAAAGGCGACCGCTTGTTGGACATCGGCGGGATCCACGGGGATGATTTCGATATCGTGAGCCAAGTCCACCTGCGGATCGTTCATCAGCGAGATCAGGCGGTCTTCGGCATTATGGACCTCATTGAGCACGCGGACATTATCCGATTTGGCGGCCTCCAGCCGCGCTTTCGTCTCGCTGATTTGAATGAGCAGTACGTCAAAGTGGCGCCGTTCCCACAGCTCGTCGTAAATCTGCTGATAACCGGCGATCAGACGGGCCGAGATGGACACGAGGCGCCGCGCTTGCGCCAGACGCCAATAGGCCGTCTCGGTGTCGAGGAGCCTGTCCCGCACCTGGCGCCGGAAAGCCAGGTCCGACAGGCGACGGTTAATGTTGGCCACGTTGATCTGGGCCCGGTTGTAATCCAGCCCGAATCCGCGCAACAGCGGCTGTTGGAACTTGACGATGAATTGGCTGAACCACTGCGGGTTGAGCGTTTGGAATTGGAAATTGTTGGAATACCGCTGACTGGACAGGCTGGTGGAGACCTGCATCCCGGTGGGGAGCAACTGGCGAATGCCCCCCTCGGTGAGGAAAGTCTGGATCTGCGTCCCGGCCAGCGCCGAACCGCTGGGACGGTCCTGTTTGTTATTGGTCAGGTTGAAGAAGAACGTCGCGTCGAACGCGGCTTCCGCTTCGACCACCCGCGTGGTTTCCACGGCGGGGTTGTAGCTCTCGATGCGAATGGCGAAGCTGTTGGCCAGAGTACGGTGCAACGCGTCGGAAAGCGTCAGGCGCAATCTCGTCGTGCGTTTGACGGGGCTGATCAACTCCTGCACGTGGCGGTGAAACGCGATCTCGGTTCTCTTGGCGGTCGGCTCCGTTTCGAGGCGATGGTGCAGTTCCAGGGCTTCGTGCGGGTCGGGGAGGTGCCACAGCACACGCGCGTCGTCGAACGGCACTTCGGCGTCCCGCTCCGCGTCTTCGGCGGGCGCCGTCTGGGGGGTACGGGCGGCCAGCGGATCCACGGAGAGCCCCGGACCGCCGCCCGAACCGTGCTCCGGCGGGGTCGCTGCCCCTCCCTCCGCCGTTCCGTGCGTCACCAACAGAAGGCCCATCCAGACCAAGGAACGGATCAGCCAGATGGCAAAGGGTCGTTTTTTCATAGGATTCACTTGCGCCTTTTCTCGGGCTTCGAAAAGCACGCCCCTGCTGGCGCCGACACTCATTGCCCCGACGGTCCCGGACCGCGCCGTCACCCGACCGTCGGGTCACGCGGGATACTACCCTTGCGACGCCGCCGCCGTCAATAATCGCTGACCCCCAGTCTCCGGGAGGGGGACTCAGAACTGAGGGCCAAGGTGAGGGAAAGGGGTGAAGAACGGGGCATCAGTGGGCCACGCAACTCCGCCGGACTTAACCGCTGTGTCCCCTCCTCCGCGGCGGAGGCTTCGTCCTCCGCCTCCTCGTCTTGGGTCCACGGTTCGATCGGTTGGTCGGGCAGGATGGGCGGCGACTGCCCCCGGGTTTGGGGAACCAGCAGAACCCCCAGGATCGCACCCGGTAACACGAGAACGTAGATCAGCCCCTGGGCCGGTATGAAGCGATTCGCTGCGCTGATGCCCGCCAACCTGTGACGAAGCGTTGGACAGAGAGCAAACCGAGGCGCGTTATGGCCTTTGGAATCCGGGGCGCCCGATAAAGTCGCATTTTCAACGACCGGCAAAACGACGAAGCCCCCGTCCGTGGCGGAAAAGCGGGGTTGGCCCTAGAATCCTCGTCCGTATGATCATCACCATCGACGGACCGGCCGGTTCAGGCAAGTCCACCGCGGCGCGGAAGCTCGCTGCGCGGCTGGAACTCCCCTATCTCGACACGGGCGCCATGTACCGGGCGATTGCCTACCAGGCCCTCCGCGAGAACGTCGACCTCGACGACCCCGAAGCTCTGGTCCGGCTGGCGGAGGGCCTCGACCTGGTGCTGGACTGCGGGCCGACCCATACGCGCGTCAAGGTCAACAGCCATGACGTATCCGAGGCCATCCGGGGGATGGCGGTCAGTGCGGCGACCTCGACGGTGGCCCGCAATCAGCGCATCCGGGACCTGTTGGTGGAGAAGCAGCGGGCCCTCGGTGCCAAGTTAAAGTCACTCGTCACCGAGGGGCGCGACCAGGGCAGCGTGGTGTTCCCCGAGGCCGAGGTGAAGTTCGTGCTGGACGCCACGCTCCAGAAGCGGGCCCAACGCCGCTATGAGGAGCTGGTCGCCGACGGAGAGGATGCCGACCTCGCCCAGGTCCAGGAGAACCTGGCCGCGCGCGATCAAAACGACGCCATCCAGTGGGCCCCGCTGTTGCATCCGGGCGCCGCCGTGCGCATCGACACGTCGAGACTGACCATCAACCAAGTAGTCGAGCGTCTGCTCGCGCACATCGCCCAACTGACCGGCCGGAACGCCGGAAACAGCTCCCACGGATAAGTGTCAAGTGGGGTGGCAGAAGAGGAAAGCTGGGAGAATCTACTCTCAAACCTGCGCGGCGGCACATATAACCTATGTATTTATAATAGATTGCGCATTATACGGGCGGCGCCGACCCACGCCGTCCAAAAGAGAACTCAAATGCACAAATCCTACTTGTAGACGGACTATTGCCCGATATAATAGCCGTTTCGTTTTATGGCTTTGCTTCGGGGGTGGTTATGCCCCATCTTCTTGGAGTGCTGCGTTGGCTTGCATCTGAGCGCGGATACCGGAAAGCCGAACGCGCTGGAAGCGGAGTCGAACGGAGAATGACACACTGCAAGCTAGGGCTGACATAGCGGTCTCAGTCCCCTTGCGGCGCGACACATCAGAAGGCTGACGCAAAACCGGTGGAGGGCTCATCCCTCGGGGGCATCCCGACATCGCTCTTGACCGGTGGGATGACCCGGGGGCGAGTCCGGGTTCGAAACGGCAGGACTCGCCTCGGCCGATAGCGTCGTAAGAAGACTCCAAGCGGTGGTTGAAAGTGTTGGATAACCGCGTAATCTCCGGTTGGTGTACCAACCGGCGCGGAAAGCGTTATGAGGAGCAATCCTCGGGAATGTCTCTGTTTGGAAGGAGCGATTTATGACTGCGATGTGTCTGGCTCTCGTGAGTGCGCTGATGTTGGCCCAAGCGGGTGGCGGCGGCCAGCCGGGCGGTGACAAGGAAAAGAAGGAGAAGGTACCCCCTCCGCCTCCGCCCGCGATGATGGCCTCGGTCATCTT
>JBGPAW010000140.1:0-8819 GCA_041480905.1 Phycisphaerae bacterium | reverse complement strand
GGGCAGGCCAGGGTGTCCGTCGCGAGACGGAACCTGAAGGGCTGAGGGGTGAACGCGACCCAGGCGGGAGCGTGAACAGGCGGGAGCCCGAAGGCCCAAAACTCAAACCCGGCGAACAGAAACTGGATACAAGGCCGGCGCAGGGGGGCAGCCCGGCCGTCGATGGGGACACCCCCAAAAACCATGCGGACACGCAGGAACGCCTGCGGTGGCCTGAACAGCATGAGCGACCAATAAGCTTTGCCGGTCCGCAGGAGGCGCTGTGCTCAGGCGGATCAAACGGCCCAGTTCTCGAGCTGAAAGCTCGGAAAAACCCCCTGGACCGCCTCCCAAATGCGTGCCATCTTGTCCGACGTGACCAACACGAGGTTGCGTTCGACCGCTTGCGCGACAAGCCACAGGTCATTCTCGTCGATGCCAAGTTCCCGGGCCGCAACCGGGTCGTACAACTGCTCAGGCCGGACTTTCTTCCGCCAGCCACCCGGCGGCGGGAACTTCTCGGCCAGCTTCGCGCGGATGAGACCGTACGGCTCGGCGGTGTGCTTCGAAACGGGGAGAATCTGCGGCAGTCGCTGGCGAACGAACGCGATAAACTCGTCACGCTTTGCGCCTGCGCCCGCGGGGTTGAAGGCGTGCCCGTACTCGATCTCGCCGAGCGTGACCGCGGAGACATACAGCGGCGAGTCGGCGGGGCGACTCTCGGCAGCGGCCTTGACGGTTGGGAAGCGCCCCGACTCGCCGTCGAACCAGTATGTGATGGTCTGCGTGTCGAGGAGGTACCCGGGCACCATGCTATTCCTCGGCGTAAGCGGCGGCGGCGGTGCGTAAGGCAGCGAGCACGTCCGGCGACGTTGCGGGCACGTGGGATGCGCGAAAGCGGCCGAGCGTCGATCGAGCGAAGTCCTCCGAGATGAGTTCGTGGAGCGGCACAAACGCCGTCAGGCCAGGGGGGTAGTATCCGCAGAAATCACAACCGACGCCTTTCCGCTCGACGCCCGTGAACAAGTCGAGCAACTGGCGCTCGAGCCGCGGCGGAAGGTCGTAGGCGCGGAGCACCGCGGCGTCCATTTCGACCAACGCTCGCCAGAGGCCGTCGGACGTGGCTGACGCTTCAACAAACAGAGGTCCGGCTGAAGTTGCCAAATGCCGGTAACGCAGGGCGGCCTGCTCGATCCGGGCCGCGTGCTCCGGCGACCAGCGCGGCACTGGCATTTCTTGCATCGTCCGGGGGCGGATGTACCGTCTTGGTGTTCTGCAGAACGCGAAAGCGTTGGCGACAGGAGAGTTCAACAAAGCCCAGACGTGCAAGACACTAATTTGGGAACCCTTTGGACGGACCGAGACAAACCGGCTTGTGATGGCGCGCCCGTATTTGTCAAGCGTCGCCTTGAGCAACCAGGGCTCGCGGTTCACACGCGCGTAGTTGAGGAGAACCTGTGGACGACCTGTCGGTCGTCCAGCGCGAAGAGCCAGCACAGCGGCCTTCTTGAGGTTGATTCCGACAAGTGGAGGGAGATCGTAAATCATTAGCCCACCTGGAACGTGGGCATAACCGAGTTCATCGTTCTCGCGGGGTGACTCACGGATCGTCCACGCGTCTCTCGGCAAGTCTTGACCCTTGTGTGAGAGCCCCTGGCCAAGCGTGGCAAGATCGTTGAGCGTCGGATACGGGCTTAGATACTTCCACAAGGCGTCGAGTTCAGGTACCCGCAGGTCAGCGGTTGGCGACGGGGCGAACCGGGCGAGTTCGACCGTCTCCTCCGAGGAGAACGCCAGCCGTTCCTTAAACGCCGCCATGCCGGGTTCGCGCACGCGGCGACACATGAGCGTGCCTTTCCCGGGCGTCGTCGAGCGCCGCTGGCCCATCAGCACCGCCACTTCGTGGTCGGCCTGCTCGAAAAGGTTGTCCGCGAAGACCGCGATCTCGGAGAGTTCGCACTCCTTGAGCAGGAACTTGCGTACCGGATGTGACTCCTTGTCGTGCAGCACGCCCTGGGGCATGACCACCCCGAACACGCCGCCTGGGGGAAGCGCGGGTAGTGCGCGCTTGAGCATCTCCACGGCCTGGGTCAGGGCCGTGACCTGCTCGCCCTCATGCTTGTACTTGGCTCGCTGCGCGGGCGTGAAGGGTTCGTACGGGGGGTTGGCCAGAAACAGTGTGCATCCCGATGCGGCCTTCTTGAGCACACCCGGCATGAACATGTCGGCGTCGTCGATCCGCCACGAGTTTCCGTGCGGCACGTCGGCCAGAGTGAGCTGGAGCTTGGCAAGCTGCCAGGCGAACAGTTCGAGTTCAATACCACGGACGCGGTCGAGCAAATAGCGATGCCGGGCCATGCCATCTTCGATGCCCGAGAAATCACGGAGCCAGCGCATGGCGGCGCTCAGAAACGTCGCCGGCCCACAAGCGGGCTCGAGCACTCGACGAGATTCGACATCGATCTGCTCGACCATCGGCCACAACTGAGCCAGCATGTGATCGACGAGCACCGACGGCGTGCTGTGGATGCCCAGTTCCTTGCGGATGTCACGGCCGCCGCTGGCCTTCTTCGCGGCCTTGCCTTTCGGCTTGGCATCGATCAAAGCCGTCTCATAGAGATACGCGAGCGATTCTGCGGACGTATTACCCAGGTGTCCCCATTGCGCCACCGCCTTCGCTGCCTCGTCAATGGCCGGGCGCCACGCTCTGCCGCCGGGAGGAAGATCTTCCACGTCGGCGTAGTGCCGACCGACGCGGCTGAACACGTCATCGACATCGGTAAGGTCGATGCGCCTGAAGTTCTCGACCCCCTTTTCGTTGAGCAGCTTGGCGGCGAGCAGCCAGAAGACCGTCTTGTACAGGTCGGCGAAGTTCTTCTTACTGCGAAGCTGTCCCCCCAGCCGCTCAGCGAGGCCCTGGATCGCGCTCTCCACCCAACGATGAAGCGCTTCGCCCGCGCGGCGCTCCACCGCGGGCATGAGCCCGACATCCACGAACCACATTTGCTGTGCCGACCGGGTCGGCCGGCGCATCTTGGAGGCGTAGATGGCCTCCGGAGACAGGTCCTCCTTGTGCTTGCGGAAGAATCCTTCGATCTGCCCACTCGAAATCCTCTTGCAGTTCGACGGCCCGCTCGCCGAGAGCGCCCACCACTCGATGCGGTCAGCGACGCACACCAGCACCGTTGGCGCTCCCAGCCCGATGCACTTGGCGGCCGCAGCCTTCCCGTCTCCAGAGGCGTCCACAACCGTCAGACAAGCCGAGCGAGCGTCCCGCGGCTGACCGTAGAACCCGGCGAGCGGAAGCGTGAACTCCTCTAGCGGATAGTCAACCGCCAAGCGCGGGCCAGTGTAGCCGCAACCCTCGACGAAGGGTCGCAGCGTTTCGGGGGTCATGGCGGGCGGCAGCACGGTGACATCCTCCACCAAACCCGGCATCGTATGAGCAGCAGGAGACCGGGAGGTACGACCGTACATTCTACGTGGTGGGATCGACTTGTCACGCGAAGCAAACGCCGTGGAGTTCCTGCACAGCCTCGACGTTCCGAAGAACCGTTCGTGGACGACAGCGGCCTGTGGGAAAGGCTGGTGGCGGATGGCGGCGAGCCCCGCCGCTCACGAAGCCATGCCCCCGGCCTGGTTCATGGCTCACGGTCTGGTGGATCTCGCCGACCGGTATGCCGCGTTACAACACTGAAGGAAACCACCGGATACGATGAGTACGTCCGGTGGCGTGGGAGGACGGGGGCCGCGAGGTCCCCTCCTACCCGATGGTGCGCCGGTCAGCCCTCCACCCCGAGCTGCTGCGCCGCGGCCTCAGCCGTGTGGTCGATCAGGATGGCGATGGTCATCGGCCCCACGCCGCCCGGTACGGGGGTGATCAGGGCGGCCCGTGCCAACGCCGCGTCAAAGTCCACGTCGCCCACGTTGCCCTCGTTATACCCGGCGTCGATCACCACCGCGCCGGGCTTGATCCACTCGCCCTGCACGAAGCGTGGTCGGCCGACCGCCGCGACCAGCACGTCCGCGTGCCCCACAAGGGTCGGCAGGTCGAGGGTGCGCGAGTGGCAGAGCGTGACCGTGGCGTGAGCATTGATCAGCATCGACGCCATCGGGCGGCCGAGGATGGGGCTGCGTCCGATCACCACCGCGTGGGCTCCGTCCAGCACGACCTGGTATTCGGCGAGCAGGCGCATGATGCCCGCCGGAGTACACGGCACGAACCCGGGCAGGCCCAGGATGATGCGGCCCAGCGTGCCAGAGGTGACGCCGTCCACGTCTTTCTCGATCGGGATGGCCTCGAAGGCCGCCCGTCGGTCGATCGGCCGCGGGACCGGGTGCTGGATCAGAATACCGTGTACCGACCGGTCCGCGGCGAGTTCGTGGACTCGGGCGACGAGTTGGGCGGTGGTGGTCTCGGCAGGCATCTCGATGCCCAGCGAGTTCATCCCGGCCTGCTGGCAGCGCTTGGCCTTCATCCGCACATAGACGGCCGATGCCGGATCGTGGCCCACCAGCACCGTCGCCAAGGTCGGCGTCACGCCGGTGACCGCCTTGATCTGCTCGATCTTGGCCGCCGCTCCTGCGCGCATGCGTTCGGCCAGTGACCGACCGTCCATGAGCTTCGTGGGGTGAATCGTTACCATGAGCGAAGGATACAGACATTCGGCGACGATGTCATGCCGTCGCCCTCCCCCATACCGCGGGTCGAAAGAATCATGGCACTACGCCCGGCAGGATTCGAACCTGCGACCCCCGGTTTAGGAAACCGGCAACCGATTCCACAACCGGCGTAACGTCAAGCATTTACGACCGCCCCGGTTCGACCCCCAGCAGTAACCCCAGCAGTAGGACCGGAAAACCTACCCCCGAGGCCCCCCAACCCGCGGACCTGCGCCACGGGCGCGTTGACAGCGCCGACGCTGACACAACCCCCGACGGCGCTAGCGCCACGCGGGGTTATGTCAACGCCCCCCTCGAGAATCGACCAGCCGACCCCGACCTAGCGGCTGTGGTCAAGGCTTGGCCGACGCTTCCCGACGCCATCCGGGCGGGTATCGTGGCGCTGGTCCGCGCGGCGGTCGAGGAGAAGCCGACGCAGAGCACCGACCGGGGCGCCGACGCCGGCGGACCTGGCCGACGCTGGGAAGCTGCAACGCACGCACGAAGCAGCCCCGCCGTGGCACGATTCACCGGCGGCGGTGCCCCAAAACACCCGGCCGCGGCCAAAGGCTCGCCGCAGGCCGCAGGAGCGCGAAACGTGAGGTATCATGGAAGTGTCGAGGTCCACACGACCTAGCCAGGCAAGCGCATCCGAGCCGACGCCGACGAATGGACGGATCGGGCGGGCGGGCGACCCCCGGAGGGGGAGTGTGAATCTCTGGGGCTCGCCGAAATGTGGACCGTTGTTGCCGCAGCGCGTACGCGGGGGCGCGTTTTGGACCGGACAGGTTTTCGATGAGGGCTGCTGAGGTATGGGAGCGCGGGGACCAATGCGAAAGCCTGGCTCAGTGCGGTGGAAGCGTGAGCAACGGAAGCGGGCCCAACGGGTCGTGAAGCCCAGGGCCGGGCTGGTCGAGCCGCTCACCCAAGTACCGGAGCCGCCCGAGCTGCTCGGAGACGAAGGCCGGGCGGCGTGGGAACGGATCGGCGGCGAGCTGGTCCAGCGGCGTGTGCTGACGGGCCTGGACTTGGACGCGCTCACCATGCTGTGTGCCGGAATCGAGCGGTTGACCAGGATGTACCCGCGACTCCACGCGGCGGAAGAGGCCGGGGCCGAAGAGGCCCTGGAACTACACCAGATCGTGCATGGGCTTTCCGGGAGTGTTTTGGCAATCGCCCGAGAGTTTGGGCTAAGCCCGGCCAGCCGCGCCCGGCTGGGATGGCCCCACCAGCTCGACGGCGGTGACGATCGGACGCAGCTGAAACTGCGGTTCTTTGCCCCGAAACATGCTGAGGGGGCATGACGTGAACGTGCTCAGAACGATTGAAAACCAGCCGTCCCCCGGGAGCGACGGCCGGCGATCCAAGAAAGGGGTGGTCCCATGACTGTCATCGGGCGACTGGTCGCCATCATCACCGCGCACACCGCGGGATTCAACGGCGGTGTGAAGCAGGCGCAGGACTCGCTGGCCAGCCTCAATCAGTCCTTCAAGGGCTTTAACGCTGGGGCACGCCTGTTGGTGGGGGCCGGAGCCCTGGCGGGCATGACTATGGTGGCCCGCAAGATCGGAGAGGTGGCCGGGGCCGTCGCCCAAGCGAAAACCGATCTGGCCACGGGCAAGATATCGTTGGAGGAATACAGCGATACCATCGCCAGCATGGCTCCCCTTGTGGGCCCGGTGATCACAATGTCGCAGAAGCTCGGCGACGCCATCTACGGCGTCTCCGCCGCCAAAGCGGTCTTGGAACGGGGCAACAGTTTGGCCGACCTGTTCACCGAGCTCAACCGCCAGGCGAAGCTGGTCAATCTCAGCGGGCCGGAAAAGCAGATCGAGGAGCTGGATCAGCGTTTTCGACAAACCATAAAGCGTCTACAGTCGGCGGCGACGGGCGCTACTCCGCAGGAGCAACGGCAAGTCAACGCGGAAATCCAGATCGCCGAGCAAACGAAAAACCAGGCGATCCTCAACCTCGGCGTGGCCGAAGAGGCGAAACAACTCAAGGCCGTGCTCGAAGCCGCCCGCCAGGCGGGGCAGGAAAATCAGGCCCGCATCGCGGGAGAATGGGCCGTGGTCGCGGCCGTCCGTGAACAGGTCGACACCTACGGCATGACCGCTCGCCAAGTTGCGATCTTCAGGATGCAGCGCAAAGCGGAGGCGGGTCTGGAAGTTGAGGCCGCCGTTGAAGAACTCAAGGTGCAGACTGATCTGTTGGATAAGCTGGACCTGGAAAACAAGGCCCGCGAAAAGGGTTTGACCTTCGCGCAGAAAGCAAAGGATGATGCCGTATCGCGTTTAGAGAGCGAATGGGAGGTGGTGGACTCCCTGCGCCAACAAGCCGCGGTGTTCGGCATGACCAGCCGCCAGGCGGCGCTCTTCAAGATGGCTCAGGACCCTAATACGCAAGCAGCGCTTAAGGAGGCCCAGGCGCAGAGCGCCCTGCTGGACGCCCTGGAGAGAAACGCCCAGGCCCACGAACGCGGCAAGCAGCTCTTCGAGGAAACGCGGACGCCGCTGGAACGCTATGCCGAAGATCTGAACCAACTCGGAGAGCTGCTGGACCAAGGGGCCGTCTCCTGGGAGACGTACCAGCGTAAGGCGCGGATGCTCCGGGAGGGATTGCCGGACCTGGCGGCGACCTATCACCCGGTCGCGGCCTTGGAACGCGGGACCGCTGCGGCGTACAGCGCGGAACGCCGCGCGGAAGCCACGAGCAAACCAAGCGACATCGACCGACAGGCCCTGGAGATTGAGAAACAGCAGCTCGCCCAGTTGCGGATGCTCAACGACAGCAGCGGCCAAACCCTGGAAGTGGTGAAAATCCCGTGAGCGGGAGCTTGACAGACGGCCCGGGAATGCCGATGATGTGAACACCTAGAACCTGTGGAGTGCTAACCCATGCTTCCAAGGGGCGCAAGCCCTTTTCCGAAACCCCACACCACGACCCGCGGTAACCGGCGACGGACCGGCCGCTCCACAGGGCGGTAGGTCGGATCGTGGTGTGGGCTGTTTCCCTGCCCGGGAGGCACAGAACCATGATGACGAACGTGAGGAAGCCGGCCCCACGGCCGGCGGCGGTGAAGTCCGCCAAGGGTGGAGCGACGCGGCGGCGGCTGACAGAGGAGGAGAGGCGGTATCTGACGTTGGGTGAGACCGTCATGGAGGCGGTGGGGCGGTGGCTTGATGAGAGCGAAGCGTGCGAAAATGCCAGCGGACCTGAAGGCGAGCAAGGCAAGCTGGATGCACGCTGGGTTGTGGCGCTCGGCGAGACCGTTCTGGCCGTCGTTGGACTGAGCACGGCTGGGTTGCAAGCGATGACGAAGCTGTTGGCGTGCGCCGCGGAGTCCGCGTAGGAGGGGAGAAGATGGGACGGGTCTACGCAAGGCGGCGGGCTGACGGCAGTGTCACCAGCTACGGGGTGGAATACCGGGACGAAACCCGCCGCTTGGTGCGCAAGGCAGGTTTCTACCGAAAGGAAGCGGCGCAGGCGGCGCTCGCCGAGAAGCAGCAGCGCGTGCGCGACATCCGCGACGGGCTGCGGACGCCGATGCATGACGAGCTTGCCCGGCCGATCCTTGAGCACGTGGCCGACTACGCCACGTACCTGGAGGCCCGCGGCGACAGCGTTCAGCACGTGCGGGAAACCGCATCCCTGATCCGGCGGACCGTGGCCGCGTGCGGCTGGGGGCGGTTCATCGACGTGACCGGGGCCGCCGTCGCGGGCGTGCTCAGCGATGCAATGCACGCGGGCCGGTCTCGGCGGACCTGCAACAAACGGCTGACGGCGCTGCGGGGCTGGTGTACGTGGATGGTGCGGGAACGGCGCGCGGCCGAAAACCCGCTGGCCCACCTGGCCCGGATGGATACGCGGCTCGACCGCCGCCGGGTGCGGCGGGCGCTGGACGCCGAGGAACTGGCCCGGCTGATTGCTGCGGCGGAGGCCAGCCCGCAGACCGTCGGCGGGCTCGACGGCCCGGAGCGGTCGCGGCTCTACCGCTTCGCCCTCGAAACCGGCTTTCGGGCCAACGAGTGCCGTTCGGTCACCGCGGGCGACTGTGCGTGTGACGGGCCCCGGCCCTTTGTGCGCCTGGCGGCGCAGGCCAGCAAGCGGCGGCGAGCTGAAGAGCAGCCCATCACGCCGGCCTTTGCCGCGGAGCTGCGGACTTTCACAGCTTGCGG
>JBGPAW010000139.1:0-8841 GCA_041480905.1 Phycisphaerae bacterium | reverse complement strand
CTCGGCAGGAGCCTCGCCCTCCCCATCCGCCAAAACCTCTTGCTACACCCGTTCGGCCCGGTCGTGAGACCCCCCGGCTTGTTCCGGCGCGAAGCCAGAGTACAATTCTCCTCTGAAATCCTGGAGTGGAAGGAATATTCCCTGGGGCTGAAAGCGTGGGTCACGTAAGTCTAGGCAAAGGAGAGCGACCATGAAAAACATTTGGGTGGTGCTGGTGGCGTTGGTGTGCGTGAGTCTGTGGGTCGGAAACGCAAGTTTGAGCGCCCAGGAGAAGAAGCCGGACAAACCGGCGGGTCCCGGCGAGAAGCAACCGCAACCGGCAGAGCCAAAACCGGGTTCCGGCGAGCACAAGGAGCCCGAGGAGATGGGCCCGGTCCCCGTCGGACCCGAGCATAGGCGTTTGCAGGACTTCGCGGGCACGTGGAAGGTGGAGCACAAGATGTGGCATGCCCCCGACAGTCCGCCGGTCCTTGGAACAGGTACGACCGTGAACACTGTGATCCTTGACGGTCTCGCGTTGGCCAACCAGATGGAGGTCACCAGCCCCGAGGGGACCTTCAAGGGACATGGCTTTGTCACCTGGAACGTGGTCAAGCAGAAATACCAGGGAGCCTGGCTCGATGTCTACAGCTACAACGGCATCGATGTGTCCTACGGAACCTACGATGAGGCGAACAAGACCTGGCGCTGGCAGTTTGAGGTGATGGGCCCGAGCGGCCAGATGATGACCATGAAGTCCGTCACCAAAGTGCTGGACAACGACCACATGTCGGAAGAGATGACCACCGCGGGACCGGACGGCAAAGAGTTCAAGATGATGGAGATGACCTACACCAGGACCAAGTGACGCATTCCTGGCTCCTCAGTCGGCCATCCGAAATCCGCAATACACCGTGACTTCACGCGCGTCCGGCCAGGTCAAGCAACTTGGCGGGAGATTCGGGGTGGCCGGTCTTGGCCGACAGGTACGCGGCTTGGAGTAAGGCCATGGTGGGCAGATGCTGGCGCGCCGTGGAGGAAGTGTCGTGCACGCCTTCCAGCAGCGCCGTCGTGAACGCGGCGACGGCCAGGCTATAGCGGTTGCGCTGCCGTACGCGCTTCTCCGTAACCTTCTGCCCCGTCCCATCGAGGATCCGCAGGCGTGGTGGCGTGATCTCGGCCGACGCACGCGATCCGCGCAGAACGACTTTCCAGTCGCCAACGTCCGCTGTCCGGCAACTCGTGATCGTGACCATTCGGTCCTGCGTGTACCTGCAGAGTACGGACATCGCGTCCTCCGTGTCGTAGGGGCGCGGCTCGCCGGGACCAGGCACCCATGCCGTGATGGCGTAGACCTGCTCTGGAAGCCCGCAGAGGGTCACCAGCATATCCACCGGCTCATAGGCATCGTGGAACAGCGTCCCGCCGCCCGCCCTTTGGGCGTCGCCGCGCCAGCCCTGGCGTCCGACGCGAGTCCCGGTGACGTTCACCTCCAGGGCATATACGCGTCCCAACAGTGGGCTTATCTCTCGTAGGGGTTCGTACGCCGGTTCGACACGCCAGGGCCGGGCAATGACGTGGGGGTGTCCCGAGCGCTCGAAGAGTTGCACCACGCCGACCGCGGCCTCGAAGTCGATCGCCCAAGGCGCCAACTGAAAGACCGCGATGCCGCGCTCGGCGGCGGTACGCAGCGCATCCACGGCCTGAAAAGCCGGCAAGGCGACGAAGGCGGCTTGCGGCGACGCCTCCACCAGTGAAGAACGACAATCCCGAAAGACGGGTGCGTGGAAGGTCTCGGCGGTTTCGCGCAGCGCGGGATGGTCGGGGTCGGCCAGTGCCACCAGTTCGAGGGCGCGGTTGGCCGCCACCGCCTCGAGCAGCGTCTGCCCCTCGCCAGCCAGGCCCAGGACTCCACAGCGTAAACGTTCCACCGGCGTTACGCTCCTCTTCCCTTACGGCGCGACCGCTTCGCGAAAGGGGTAGGGATCGCCGAAACAACCCGGTAGTCTATCTTCCCGCGGTCTGGCTGGCGCCGCAAGGTTGGAAGGTATGCGGCCTCGGTTATATAGTCCACCTCTATGATGCACTCATTACAGGATCGCAAAGCGCTGATTTGCGGCAGTACCCAGGGCATTGGGCGGGCGTGCGCGGATGAGTTGGCCCGCCTCGGGGCCGAAGTGACTCTCGTAGCCCGTGACGAAGACGCTCTTCGACGGGTACGCTCCGAATTGGGCACGGCCGCGGGGCAGACGCACCACGAGGTGTACGCGGATTTCAGCGATCCCGAGTTCGTGCAACGCCGGGTGGCGGCCCACCTTCGGGCCCATGGCCCAATTCACATCCTGGTCAATAATACCGGCGGCCCTCCGCCCGGTCCGATTCTCGAGGCCGAGCCCGAAGCCTTCCAAGCGGCGTTCGCCAGCCACCTGATTTGCAGTCAACTCCTCGTCCAACTGCTCGTGCCGGGCATGCGGACGGCGGCTTACGGGCGGATCATCAACGTCGTTTCCATCGGAGCCAAGCAGCCGATCCCGGGGCTGGGCGTTTCCAACACCATCCGCGGGGCCGTGGTCGCGTGGGCCAAGACACTCGCTGGTGAGTTGGGACCCTTCGGCATCACGGTGAACAACGTTCTGCCTGGCTACACCGTCACCGATCGCCTGCGGTCGCTGATGGCTCGTCGGGCCGCGGAGTCCGGCGTCACGGTGGGGCAATTCGAAGAAGCCCTCAAGGCGGACATCCCTGCCCGCCGCTTCGCCGTCCCTGAGGAGATCGCCGCGGCGGTGGGGTTCCTGGCTTCACCGGCCGCCGGATACATCAACGGCATCAATCTGCCGGTGGACGGCGGACGCACCCAAAGCCTGTAACAACTTGAGTGCTGAGTGTTGAATCCCGACTCCTCGGCCCTGACTACTCGCCTTCGAAACCGAGTTCCCCCAGGTTCTGGCGGATGTGCTGCAGAACGCGGGACTTGGCCACATAGACCTGATTGGCATTCATCCCCAGGCGTGCGCAGACCTCCGCCACCGAGCACCCGTCGAACAAGAGCAGGCAAAAGGCACGGTAGTTCCTTTCGGAGACGGCTTCCTTCATCCGCTCGATGCAATGCTTAATGTGGTGATAGCGCCACTGCCGGTCCCAGAGTTCGTCGGGCGCGGGCCGAGGGTCGGGCAGGCCCCGGGTTTCGCTGCTGTCGGCGCTCTTTTCACGGCGGGCACGGGGCAGAGCGGCCACCTTGTTGTTGACCATCCGGCGAAGCCAGTTGCGGAACCGTCCTCGGTCGCGGTCGTAGTTAAAAGTCGCCATCTTCCGGGCCAGAGTTTCGAGGCACTGATCGCGCACTTCCTCCGCGTCGGTCGGCGACAGACCCCGAGCCCGCGCATACCGGAACAACAACGGGGCGTAGAGGGCGTGGAACTCGCGCCAGGCCGCCGCGTCGTCCGGATCTTTGACGCGCTTGAGCAGACTGATCCGCGTAGAGGTCGTCCGTCTCACGGTGTTCCGCCTTCCTCGAAGCTTTCACGTGAAAGGCACGACGTTCCGCCGTCGCTTCACTTACTTTCTTGCGGTCGCTTGATTTCCAACCTCACGCGCACCCGGGCACCCAGGACATCCTCGGCCACCAGGTAGGTGGTGGCGTTGGCGGGCACCGGGGTCTGGAATTCGAGGTTATCGCCCACCCGGCATTCGGTCGGTTGGGACATGCTCACCGCGCATGGGATACCGGCGGTTTTGCCGCCCTGCTGACAAACCCAGACCGAAATCCTCAGGTTCTTGTTGAGTCGGGGATCCTCGGGATCAAAGGGCGCCTCCACCTTAACGGTTCGGTCCCCGTCCGCGGGGAGCAACTTCCAGACGACATCGGGGGACGGCACGCCGGGACCGCATTCCTCCGCACAGCGCGCGGTCACCGTGTCGTGTTTGTCGAACGTGTCGCCGCAGGCGGTGTCGAGCTCGGCGATGCCGCCGGCGTCGAAGAAGGAATCGCCTCCGGCGACGCACGTTGGGAGCACCTTGGGCACGGGTGCGTCGGTCGAACCGTCCAAGGCCAAGCGGACGACATTGGCATCGGCTGGGCCCAGCAGCTTTCCCCCGGGAAGGTGCTGATAAACGACGTAGCCGGTGGGCTTTAGGCCGTTGGAGTTGATGACCTTCGTCTCCAGGTCCATTTGCTTGAGGACGCCTTTGGCCGTCTCGTACCAAGCGCCCTTCCCGGTTCCGGTCCCATGCGGCCAGCCCAGGCCGTCAAGGAACGGCATGTGCCGGATGGGTTGGGCGGCGGTGATTTTACTGTAACCGTAAACCTGAACCAGCAAATCATTGATCAGCGCAGGCTGGGGCTTAATCGGCGGCACGGGAGGTTGCCCGGGAACGGTCACGAGCGTGTCTCCCTTGGTCGAGGTGACCCCGACTTGAACCGGCGGCCCCGGTGACACCAGGTACATGAATTTGCCATCGAGGAAAATCCACCAGGTTTCCTTCTCCGTAGGCGTATTCTTGGCCTGGAACACCATCATGGCGGACCCCTCGGCTCCTCCCACGACCATGGTGCCCTCATCGTACACGGACTCCCCGCGGAAATACCACAGGCAACCCCAGAAGTAACCGACCGGGGCGGGGTCCGAGACGGAAGTGACGACCGTGGCGGAGCCCGCCGGCGTTCCGGACCCCGCTGGGGCGGCGGCGCAATCCCGGGCCGCTGCGATGAACAGCAGGGGGCCGATGAAAGCGACGATCAACCCCACCGCCCACGTCTTACGACACCTTCGGGTCAGGTCCATGCTTTGCTCCTAACAAGACGCCCTTGGTTCCCTAGAGAGGTCCGGGCTCGCCAACGGTCTATGGGCGGGCGAGCAGCTCCGGCTACGCGGAGCGTCGGTACCGTCCCTTGGACAGACTGTCGATCCACGCTGCCCCGGCAGCAGACACCAGCAAAGCCAGAATCACGCTGCTCGGGCGGACCACCACGCCATAGCCGACCGCCACGGCGAGCCCGATCCCCACGAGCAGAACGAGCAGCAGAACACCGACGATGCCGCGATAGAGCCACCCTGGCACGCGTCTGAGCTTTGTCCCGACTCCCAAACCCAGCACGACCGCGAACAACAGCGTTCCTCTCGCCAGGTCCGGCGGCCAGAGGGTCAAGCTAACGCCGGTGAGCAGGTCGCGGAGGGCGGCGGCGTGCATGTAGCAACTGAATTCGTCGCGCCCGCCGGCTCCGTCCGCCAGCCGGCGACGGTCGGGGCTGGAAGTGGTGTGCAGACGGTTGTCGCCGATAATGATGATTTTGCCTTCGAACCACTCCCGCAGCCGGGTCTCGTCGGCCGCGAAGACTTCCTGGTAGGGGACGGTATGCCGGGCCAACACTTCGGGGCCGGGTACGGTGGTCCACAGAAAGGCATCCCGGTGTAGGCCGGCCTCCGCGGCGTCTGCGACCTTCTTCGCCGGTTCTTCGCGCTGATGAGCAATCCTGATACGGTCTACTGTAGAAAGCCAACGAGTACCGGCAGGATCGTCCGGGGCACCCTGAAAGTAGCGTACCTCCAGCGACGGCGCGTCCGCGTCCCAGACCAGATGGGGGGTGTAGCCCGGATGCCGATACGCGGCAAACACGGCCAGCGCAAAGGACGGGGCGATCGGATAAGGGGCTTGTTCGAGACCCAGGGTCACGCTACGGACCATCCCCGCGGTCTCGTACAGATAGACGGACCCCTGGCTGTCCGCCTGCCCCGCCAGCGGCGAGCTGAGCAACGGGCGGTTTTGGTCGCCCGTGCGGGCATATCCGAGGATGACTTTCGCTCCCGCGGCTTGGAGGGCCTTCATGCCGGCGAGGAAGCGGTCGTCGAAACGTGGTTGGGGCGTGTGAAAGAGGATGTCCCACGCCACGATCTTCGGGCGGACTTGGGCGAGTCGCCGCATCAAGACCCCGTGCAGGGCGCGCCAGCTTTTGGTGTCGTCCACCGACACCTCCTCCAGGTTTTCCCTCGCCGCCAACTCTCCGAGGGTCGCGTAGGTGGCGTCATTCAGGGCCACCACCGTCAGCTCCTTGGGCCAAGGTGCCGAAACCAACCGGTACCGCAGCGCAATGGCGGCGGATTCAAACGGCCGGTCGATCAGACGGAAGGGGAACCTCACGCCCAGGGCGGCATAAGCGAGGACCCAGGCCAAAACCCCCACCCCAATGCAGGATGCTACGGCGTGGCGGGCGAGCACGCGCCGGGTCTGTTTGCCGAGGACGTAGGCCGCGCTGGCGCGCTTGGCCCGAATCGGCAGACCCTCCCGGTAAAGCCGCAGGTCCTCTCCCATCTCGCCCGCCGATGAGTACCGGCACTGGGGGTCTTTGGCCAGCGCGGTCAGGACGATGGTCTCCACTTCGTGGTCGATGCGGCGGTCGAGCGCGGAGGGTTTGCCGGGCTCGGCATAGGCGATATTGCGGAGCACGTCGGGCAGCGGCCCGGTGATGGCGTAGGGAAGTTGGCCGGTCAGGGCTTCGTAGAGCATGACACCCAGCGCGTACACGTCGCTGCGCGGGTCGATGAGGTTCGGGTCGCCTTTGGTCTGTTCGGGCGAGGCGTAGGCGAGTGTACCCATGAACTCGCCGGTGCGCGTCACCGGCAAGCCGTCGGCCAACTCGGCCGCGGCGCTCTTGGCCAGACCAAAGTCCACCACGTGCGGTTCGCCGAGCTCGTCGATCAGGATGTTACCCGGTTTGAGATCACGGTGCACCACCCCGCGCTGATGGGCGTAGCCGACCGCGGCGCAGATTTTGCCAAATAGCGCAAGCCGCGCGTCTTGCCCCAGGTCGTCGCGTGCCAGATACGCACTCAACGATCGGCCGTGAATGTACTCCATGGCGAAGAAGTGCCGGCCTTCGGCGGTGACGCCGCTGTCATAGAGCGTGACGATGTGCGGGTGGCGCAGGCTGGCGACCAGGTTGATCTCGCGCTCGAAGCGCTGCCGCTGGCTGGGCGAGGCATAGAGGCCGGGCAGCAGCAGTTTGAGGGCCACGGTTCGCTTGGCGGACTGCTGCACGGCCTTGTAGACCACACCCTGACCCCCGCGGTGAATCTCGGAGAGCAGGGTATACCCCGGAATGCTCTCGGCGGTGGGCGCTGCCGAAACCGGGCGCCCCGTTTCGCCGGGGACGGTCGCGGACTCACCGGGACTTACCAGGGTTTCAACCTGATGGACGTTCTTGATGACGCGAAAGAGCCGGTCTTCCTCCTGGCGGGCCTGGCATTCCTGCCGACAACGAGCACACTCGCTCAGATGGGTTTCGGCGCGGGCTTTCTCCTCCGCCGACAACGTGCCGGCCAACAACGCCCCGATCTCGGCTGGCCCGAGACATACGTCCACCGCGCCCGCTCCGTACCCGAAGTGATCGGATTCGCATTCCGAACGCAGCCAGTATACGCGGTCGGCCCAAAGAATCAACCGCTCAGCCGGTTCTTAATAGGTCCCGGACCGTCTGGCTGGTGATATGGGCCCGAGGCGTCTACGGTCGGATGGGGTGGGAGGCGCCCATGCCCGGGCCGCAGACCACCGCGTTGGCGAACACTCGCGTGGTACCTAACGCCGCCGCACGGTAGGCCGGAGAAGAGGCGAACAAGATCACCTGGCCCGAACCGATGCGCTCGCGCGTCACATAGGCGGAATGAGCCAGCCGGTCGGCGGCCTCCGGCCACAGCAAACCGCTCATCCGCAGCCGCAGCTCGTATCCCGGCGGGGCGAGGGTCCAACCGGGCTTGCTCTTCTCATCCTTTGCCGCAGACGCGGCGTTCTTCGAGCGTTCACTCTCCGGTTGGGTCGAGTCGGTCTGAGCCGGCTGGGTGGTTTCCGCCTTCTCGGCAGGCCGGGGCCTGGTGTCGGGGAGGTAAACGCCCAGACGTACCGGGGCCTGGACGTTCCCGAAGGCCAGGAGCACGGTGTCGCCTTCACAGACCACCGGCACAAACTCGCCGCACCCGGCTGTGAGCCAGCTTCGATCATCCACGCGACCCGCCAAGATCACACCTTGGGGATTGAAGAGCGCCCGCCAGGCATCACGGCGTTTGAGCTCGTCGTCGCTGGGCTTGTCACCGGCTTGACCGATGAGCCACGGATAAGAGAGTTCCGCCGGCGGGTTCGGGGTCCACACGGCCGATGGGTCAACGGTGCCCATGCGGGCCTCCCATTCCCGCACGATGGCCTGCCGGTGGTCATCGAGCTTGGTCACCACGTCGGGCAGCAGGCGTGCCGACCCGATTCCGCCCGTCTCCTTGGCCAGCGCCGCTGCCGACGATCCGATGGCGATGAGAGTGCCTCCGTTCTCCACCCAGGTCTTCAACCCCTCAATCATATTCTTGAGCTTGTCCCCGGCGCCGAAGCTGTCGGGGAGCACCAGGACGTTGTAGCGCCGCAGATCGGAGTAACCGACAGACCCGAAGTTAAGGTACGAGGCCCGCAGTCCGAGCACGTGATCGATCAGATACCAGGCTTCGCCGTAGGTGTAGGGGTTCAAGGGGTCACGTCCTAGAACGGCGATACGCGGTGTTTCCAGCAACACGAAGTGCTGCCCGCCCAGGTCCGGCAGGTCGCCGGGACCGAGGCCGGAGGCGACCCCGACCGCTCGCAGACCAAGCTCGGCGACGGTCTGGCCGACGGCTTCGTCAAGATTCCCGGAGAAGTTCAGGTTGTCCTTGCGGACGATGACCACCGATCCACGTGCGAAATCGTGTCCGTCGAACTGAAAGGGTTTGTCGGCTACGCGCACGTGAACGCCGCGCTCCATCAGCCGACCCGCCGCCGCGAGGCAGCGGTCGTCGGCGCCGTCGAGGACGAACGCCACCTGGGCTGCGGAGTTTTCCAGGGGGGCGGCTGGTT
>JBGPAW010000138.1:0-8860 GCA_041480905.1 Phycisphaerae bacterium | reverse complement strand
GTCGAAGAGGAGGACCCGGCGGATGACTTCTCCCATGAAGACGCCAGCAGCCACATCGGGTCCTGGGTCGAGGCCCCCAAGGTCGATCTCGACCGCCTGCGCGACAAGGTGCGCGAGTACTCGCGCGCCTTCCGGGACCACCCGCTGATCTACAGTTCCAACGTCATGCTCAACGGACGCACGGTCAACAAGCTGATGGTCGATTCCGAGGGCAGCAAGCTGCAATTCGGTCAGGGCTGGTGGCGCATCGGCATCCAGGCTTCCACCATCGCCGAGGACGGCATGCAGCTTTGGCAGTACACCTCGTTCGACGCCCACAGCCCCGACGGTCTGCCCGATGACGCGGAAGTGCTCAAGGGTGTGCAACGGGTCATTGATGAGGTTCTGGCCCTGCGGAAGGCGCCCATCGTGGAGCCCTACGCCGGACCGGCCATCCTGATGAACCGGGCCAGCGGCGTGTTCTTCCACGAAATCTTCGGGCATCGCATCGAAGGCCACCGCCAGAAAGACGTCGAGGAGGGCCAGACCTTCGCCAAGAAGATCGGGCAGGAAGTTCTCCCGCCCTTCATGACCATCGTGGACGACCCCTCGCGGCGTCAATTCAACGGCATCGACCTGAACGGCTTCTATGAGTTCGACGAGCAATGCGTGCCCAGTCAACCCGCCGTCCTGGTGGAGAACGGCGTGCTCAAGACCTTCCTGATGTCCCGTTCGCCCACGCGGGGCTTTACCAAGTCGAACGGGCACGGGCGGCGGCAAGCCGGGGCCAAGGTCGTGTCGCGCATGGCCAACACCCTGGTGCAGTCGTCCAAGCAGGTGCCGTTTGAGGAACTGCACGGGATGTTGATTGCGGAGTGCAAGAAGCAGGGCAAGGAGTTCGGCCTGCTCTTCAAGGATATCTCCGGCGGGTTCACCACCACCCAGCGCCGGGGACCGCAGGCGTTCAAGGTGATTCCCCTCGTGGTCTACAAAGTCTACGCCGACGGCCGCCCCGACGAGATGGTCCGCGGCGTGGACATCGTCGGGACCCCGCTGACCTGCTTCTCCAAGATCCTCTGCACCGGGGACGATCCCGGCGTGTTCAACGGGACCTGTGGAGCCGAGTCGGGCGGCGTGCCCGTCTCGGCCGTCTCGCCGAGCGTCCTGGTGGAACAGATCGAGGTGGAAAAGAAACGTAAGGAGCAGGATCGGCCGCCGATCCTCGAACCGCCCATCGCGGCCGAGAAGAAGTAACGCAAGACAATGGCCACCAAGACATGAAGGCGCGAAGAAGACAAGGAATGCAGAATGGAGAATGGAGAAGAGCGCTGACCTGCCTCTTTTCCTTCTCCGTTCTCAATTCCTCTTCGAGTCTTGGTGTCTTCGTGGCCTATTGGGAGTCCAGCCCATGAAACGTACTATCGCCGTCGCCCTGGTCACCGTCCTTTCGCCGCTGTGGGTGTGGGCGGAGGACACCGTCGCGCGCGAGATGCAGCAGGACGTGTTGCTGCGCGCCTTGGTGGACGAGCTGGCGCGGAACCAGAACGGTCTGGTGTTGGAGGGCCTGCAACGCCCCTACTTTCTGGAATACGCGCTGTTGGACACCGCCCAGGCCGGAGTGTCCGCCGATCTGGGGTCGGTCGCTGAGCGCACGACCAACCACACGCGCAGTCTTCGCAGCGAAGTGCGGGTCGGCTCCTATGTCTTGGACAACACGAACTTCTCCGGGGGTGTGGGACGGGGCGGGGGGGCTTCCTTGCCCATCGAAAACGATTACAACGCCATCCGCCAGGCGATCTGGTGGTCCACCGACCGCCAGTACAAACAGGTCGTGGAAGCCTTCGAGAAGAAGAAGGCCTTCATGGAGAGCAAGATGATCGAGGACAAGCCTGATGATTTCTCGCGCGAGCCCCCGACCGTCTTTTTCGAGGAACGCAACGAAGTCGCTATCGACGTGGTCCCGCTGGAGAAGATCGCCGTGACCCTCTCGGCGATCTTCCAGGACTTTCCCGCCATTCAGAATTCGCACGTGGCCGTCCAGGGCGGTATCGGCAACAAATATCTCGTGAATACCGAGGGCACACGCCTCCGCACCGCCGGCTCGCGGTTCTCCGTCTCCGTGGCCGCCACGGTGCAGTGCGACGACGGCATGGAACTGTCCGATTCCCTCGCCCTGCAGGCCAAGAAGTTTCAGGATCTGCCTTCCCTCGAGGAGATGTCCCGACGCTGCCGACAGATGATCGACCGGCTCATCGCCGTCAAGAACGCCCCCAAGCTGGAGGCCTACAGCGGACCGGTGTTGTTCGAGCCGGAAGCGGCCGCCGCGATCTTCTCCCAAATGCTCGCCAGCCGCTTCGCCGGCGGGCAGCGCCCGGTGGGCAGTACCACCGACCCGGAGGATTTCGAGAAGAAGCTCGACCGGCGCATCCTGCCGCGTTTCATGGACGTGCGGGACGATCCCACGCAGGAGACCGTCGCCGGCCAATACGTTCTGGCGCATTACCAGTACGACGATCAGGGCGTCCCGGCCCAGCCGGTCACCCTGGTCGATCACGGCCGCCTCAAGGCCCTGCTCATGTCGCGCAATCCCTCCAAAGTGCTCAAGAGCTCCAACGGCCACGGTCGCGGTTTCCGGCCCTCCGCCTCGGTGGGGTGCCTGATGGTCACCTCCAGCGACCCCCTCGACGGTAAGGCCCTCAAGCAGGAAATGCTGGAGGCTTGTGCGGACGAAGGCCTGGAGTACGGCCTCCGCATCGCCGCGCTCGGCAGCGTGGGTGACGGTGGCGGCGGGCTCGGCGGGTACCGGCAATTCTTCGGCGGCTACGACGGCGATGGCGGGGGCTCCGCCCCCCTGGCCACCTACAAGGTCTACCCCGACGGCCGTGAAGAGCTGGTGCGCGGGGCCGAACTCGGCAACATCGACCTGAAGGCCTTCAAACGGATGCTCGCCGCCGGCGACCAACCTTATGTGTTCAATACCACCGGTCGGGGCAGTTCCGCGACCGTGAGCGTGCCCGCCCTGCTGTTTGAGGAGCTGGACCTGGCCAAGGTCGACCGCGACTTCGACAAACCGCCCATCCTGCCCAACCCCCTGGCCCGCAGCCGAGAAAATTGACTACGTACACCAGAGGGCGCTTACCTTAAGTGAACACCCTCCTGCTCGACGAAATCGGCCACAGCCGTCGGGAGCGACCAGACGTAGATGCCCAGGGCCACCAGCCAACAGGCCACGCTCGCTCCGCCGACGATCATGGCCGGCGCTCCGAACTCGACGCGGGCCAGCAGGCCACCCACCAACCCCGACCCCAGCCCGGCGATCATGAGCAGGCCGATGACCGCACACTTTGTTCCGCGAAGGCTCTTGCCGATCGGCACCGGGAGCACGCCCGCAAAGAGGCCCTGGGCCGCCACCATCAGCAGTTGACCAACGAGGAACAGTAGCGGAACGAGGTAGGAGCCCAGCAGCAGCCGATCCGCTGCCGTGCGCTCGCCGCCGCCGAACACCGCGAAGACCAAGCCGGCCAGGCCTCCGATCAGCCCCGGCGAAAAGTACCCCATTCGGCCCATCTCAGTCGCGGTCCACCCAGTTCACTTTGACCATCGCGGTCGCCACGAACTTCTCCCCGGTCAGCCAATCGAGAAAAGTGGCCCGCACTTGCACCTCGCGCGAAGGGGGCGGCTCGACCCCCGGCGGCCACTCACACTTGACCGTGTAATGATTGGTCATCCAGCCGCCGTACCACGCCTGGCTCAGCCGGGCGGGTTCGTCGAGAACATAGTGGCCCAATTCGCGCGGCTGTCCGGGCATGGTCAGGTCGTAGAGAAAGACCTCGATCTGCCCGGCGGCTTTGATGGGGTCTCCGTCACGATCGAGCGGTGTCAGATAGACGGTAACGCCGTCATCGCCGGGCTTGCCGTCGTAGTCTGCTCCGCCGGTCAGACTGCCGATCTTCAACTGCCGCACCGTGAACAGCTTGGCGAGCAGGTCGGTGGGCAGGTCTTGCAGCTCGGCCACTTTGGTCCGCAGGGCGCCGATCTTTCCGTCCCGCTCCGCAAGGTCGCGCCCGAGCATCTCGTTCTCGTAGGTGAGCTGACCCACCTGCCGCTCGAGTTCGATCTCATGCGGCGACTTGGCCGGCGGAAGACAGCCGGTCGAAAGGACCGCCACGACCAGGAGGTCGGCCAAAGACGCCAACCCGCGTGTCCGCCGGCGGCGGCTTCTTGGGTCAGAAACGGTCTTCGTCCCGTTCACGATGGGCCCTATACCGCGCCGCGCGCCGAGGTTCAAGAGGCTCTGGGTCTGACGACTAATGGCGGCAGCCCCTGGAGAATCATCTGCGCTAACCGAACAGCACATAGCCCAGTACGACGGCTGCGCTGATCCCGGCGGCGTCGGCGAGCAGGCAGGCCGGCAGCGTGTGCCGCAGCTTCTTAATGCTCACGGCGCCGAAGTACACCGTGATGATGTAGAAGGTCGTCTCCGTGCTGCCCATAATGACCGAGCCGGTCAAGCCGACGAAGCTGTCCGGGCCGTGGGTCGTGAAGATGTCCACCAGCACGCCCTGGGCCCCGCTGCCGGTCAGGGGACGAGTCAGGGCCAAGGGCAGCAGGTCGAGTGACGCGGTATAGGCCCCCAGGCCAGCGGCCCCCATCACCCATTCGAGGCCGACCTTCAGGTCCGCAAAGATGCCGCTGGCCATGAACACTTTGACGACAAAAAGAATGGCCACCAGATAGGGGATGATCATCACCGCCACGTCGAAGCCTTCCTTGGCCCCGGTGACGAAGGTGTCGTACAGGGGCACGCGCTTGTACGCCCCCGCGAGGATGATCACCAGCATCACCAGCGGGATGGTCCACTGGCTGAAGGTCTCGGTAGCGATCCGGAAACTTTCCATGTCCTCTACCCTCTGTTCCGTTCGGGTTCGGGGGTGTCGACCGACGGCGTTTCGTCCGGCCTACGCGGCAAGGTGTAGCGGGGGAGCCGGGACAGGGTCTGGGCGGCCAGGACAGCGACGAGTGTCGTCACCACGCTGCCCAGGATGATGCCGCCCAAAGGGCGGGCGGCGGCGGAACTGCCCGCCGCGACGCGGAGACCGATGATCGAAAACGGCACCAGGGTGATGCAGCCGGTGTTGATGGCCAGGAACGTGGCCATGGCGTCGGTGGCGGTGTCGCTGGTCGGGTTGAGGGTTTGCAGTTCGCGCATGGCCTTGAGGCCGAACGGCGTCGCCGCGTTGCCCATGCCCAGCATGTTGGCGGAGATGTTCATCAACATGGCCCCCACCGCCGGATGATCGGCGGGTACGTCGGGGAACAACCGGCGCGTCAGCGGACGCAGCACTCGGGCCAGGGCGTCGACCAGCCCCGCCTGACGGGCGATGTTGAGCATCCCCAACCACAAGGCCATCATGCCGATCAGGATGATGCACAACTCGACGGTGGCCTTGGCGGCGTTGAGCGCGGCCGAAGTCAGGTCCTGACCGGTATCACGCAGTGGATGGACCGACGCCGGCGCCGAGGCCGGCGCGGTCGCGGGGACGGTCGAGGTCGTGGTCGAAGGGGACGGCGGAGCGACGGTACTGCGGTACACCCCTTTCCCCAGGCCGTAGATCAACCCGATGAACAGCAACCAGAACCAAATCTTGTTGAGCATATTCTCTTAACTGCCGCGAAGGTCTCCCTCCGCACCCGCGGTGGCGGGCGGCACCTTCGCAAAACGCCTCCAGAGGTAATACGTCGGGGCCCCGCCGACCAGCACCGCGAGCCACGGCAACGTGCGGGACGGCGCCTCGCGGATCGAGAGCACGGTCATCACCGCAGCCGACAAAACGAAGAGCAGCGGCACGAACGGGTATCCCCAACAGCGATAGGGGCGGGGCAGGTCGGGCCGGCGCAAGCGCAGGACGACCACCGCGGCTACGGCCCCCGCGTAGAAAATCCACATGGTGAAGATGAACCCACCCGTCAGGGCCTCGAACTGCCGGAGGACGACGACCGCGGCACACGAGAGCAGAGCCTGGACCCAGAGCGAGACGGCGGGCGTCCGATAGGTCGGGTGGATGCGGCCGAGAAACCCAAAGAAGAGCCCGTCCCGGGCCTGGGCAAACGTGACCCGCGCTCCGGTGATGATCGATCCATGGGTGGCGCCGAGCGTCGAGATCAGCACCATGACCGTTACCACGATACCACCCGCCAGGCCCAGCAAGCGCTCCATGACCAGCGGTGCCACGGTGGTCGCGGCGCGCATCTCCGGCAGCGGCACCATCCACAGGTAGACGCTGTTGACGGCCACGTACAAAACCATCGTAGCGGCCGTCCCGACCAAGAAAATGCGCGGCAGGAACTTCTGCGGGTGGCGAACCTCGCCGGCGACGGAGGCCACGTCGCTCCAGCCGTCATAGGTCCACAGAATGGCGGCCAGCGCCGGGGCCAGGGCGGACAGCAGCGGTTTCGGAACATCGACCACGGAGAGGTTGACCGCCGTGCCCTTCTGCAGGGCCAGCGCCAGGGCCACGATCGCCAGCAGGGCCAGCGCCTTTAGACCGGTCAGCACCACCGCAACGTCGGCGCCCAATCTGACGCCGGTGGTGTTGAGCGCCGTCAGCCCGACAAGCACGACGCAAGTCATAACCCGGGGATCCCACTGGACCGACAAGAGCCGGTTGAAATGTTCGGAGAAGACCGTGGCGATCCCGGCAGCGGCCAAGGGTTTGGTAATCAGCGCATAGGTCCACCCGAACACGAAGGCGATCATGGGCCCCCAGCCCTCATGCAGGTAGACGTAGATGCCGCCGGAGCGAGGGAACAGGGTCCCCAACTCGGCGTAGGCGAGGGCCCCGAACAGAGACAGCACGCCGCCCACCAGCCACAGCACCAGGATCAGCGGAGGGCTGCCCAGTTCGCGGGCGATCGAGGCTGGTGTGCGGAAGATGCCGCTTCCGATAATGATGCCGACCATGATGGCGGACCCACCCCAGAAGCCGATGCTGCGTGGCAGGTCCTCGCGCATGATGGATCACTGACCTTACGAAAACAAAACACTGCGCCAAGCGTTGCCGGCGAAGTCTAACGTCTCGTGGTGGTCCTCGAAAGGCGGCACGGCGCCTCGGAGGCATCAAGACTGTTTTCCCGCTCTTGATGTGCCGATCCGTCGGTGCGCTTCTTGGCGCGGTCCTTGACGCAGCAAGGCCCAGCGCTACAGGGCTTGTCGGTTTAATCTCCCGGCGCAGCACTCCGTGTAGCGTCACTCCTTGTGGGTGACGCAAAAACGGGGGTGCGCCGCCCACAAGGGGCGACGCTACAGATTAGATCGACAAGCCCTACACGGCTGGAGCGGACTGGCTGATCTGGCAGGCCTGGGCAAGCTCCGCCAATCTCGGGCGGAGCGTGGCGAACTGGCGGGCCATGGCGCTGTCCGGGAAAAGGGTGGCGATCTGCTCGCCGACGGCCAGCGCCCCCGCGTAGTTCCGGGCCCGGACCATCGCGGCGAATCCCTCGCGCAGCCGCGCAGCTTTGGCGCGGCTCATCGCCCGCAGTCCCTCCTCCAGCGACGTGATCCGCTCCGGATCGAGGACCCCGCGCAAAGTCTCCAGCGTGCGACGACAGGCCGCGAGGTCGGCGTTCTGGTCGGCCGCCTGCCAGCGCTGCTCCTCTGGTACCGGACGCTCCACGGTCTGCGGCGGAGGCGGTGTCGGCTTCGTGGGCGGCTCGATCGGACCGGGACGCACCAGCCGGGGAAAGCCGTCGCGCTGGAGATTGGCCGCCACCAACTTCTGGGGGTCGCTCGCGCTCACCGGCATGAGATCGACCAGGACCCCCTGCTTCTGCAGGGCGTTCTCCAGCGCCTCCACCCGTGAAGCGAAAGACTCGTTGCCTTCTAATCGCGCCGCGAGCAGGGTTCCCAAACGTGCGGCAGCCAGCGCCCAAGAACCCACCGCCACGCCGCCCAGCGCAATGCAGGCCCCCGCGATGGCCCTGAACACCTGCCCGACGCAGGCGGAGTAAAACAGGTACGCCAACCCGCTCAGCGCGGAAACGCTCATGAACACGTACGCGGCGACGCGAGCATTACGCACCCACCCGGCCACCTCGAATGAACCGCCGCCATCCCCTGCGCGCATTTGCCACCTCGCGGGATTGCCCAGGTCCCAACGCGGGTCGTCACTTATTATACTGGGAAACTCGCTCGCCCCATACCACTCCCGGCGTTTTTTGCGCCGGCACCGGAGCGAGGAAGAGGGAGGCCGCGCCGGGTGTTCTCCGTGAACGGCCTTGCTCAGGGCTGCCACTCGAACGGGGCGTCGCAGAGAATACCGCGGCAGATCACATCCATGCCCGGATGGCAGCCGGGGGCGAGCTCGGCCAGAGAAGCGAGGTTGATCCGCGTCACGTCCCAATCGAATACGTCGAAGTAGTTCAGCGGCAGGCTTTGGCGGAAGAACAAATGATACGCATATCGGTCTTTCTCATCCCGGTTCCTGAAGCCAGGGCTACAGGCAAATCGGGTGTGGCCAGAGGTTTTGGCGGATGGGGAGGGCGGGGCGCCAGGCGCGCCCGGGGGTTGGGGGAGCCCCGCGCCGCCCCCACCCCAGGGGCCTGGCGAGGTCGACCAGTTGCTCCGCACCGCGCTGCACGGGCGCCCCGAGCTGCGCGCCGCGCGGCGGCAGACCCAGGCGCTGGAGGATCAGGTGAAGATGGCGCGCTCGGCCTACTGGCCGCAGCTCACGGCCGTGGGGGCGCTCCAGTACGGCACGACCTACAGCACTTCGCTCGCCCAGTACCTCGGCGGCGGGGCGGCCAACCCCTTCTCCAGCCTCGCCGGCCAGTTCTACGTCGGCGCGACGCTGTCGATCAACCTCTTCGACACGATGAACACCAG
>JBGPAW010000137.1:0-8917 GCA_041480905.1 Phycisphaerae bacterium | reverse complement strand
CGTCACCGGCGGGTTACCGCTGCTTCATCCCCCGATCACTATGAAAGGGCCAAACTCCAGCCCCAGGTCCAAAGGACCTGGGGGAAGGATTTCCTCGAACCGCCTAACCAGACGAGGTGACGTGCCCATACAAACGATGGGAATCGCTCCCCCACCTCCAAAGGAGGTGGGCCACCCGTCCAATGGCACCTTCAGCGGAAACTCGGCAGGCTGGAAAAGGACCGGGAGTTCGAGGCCCAAACCTCAAACACAAACCCCGAAAAGATTTCCGCTTGAAACCCGTGGCAAGACACCTATAATACCACGCGAAGTCACTTGGCGTGAACACTTCGCGGGCCTCCCAGAGAGACTGAGTCGTAGTCGTCGGATGATTAAGTAAAGGGCCACCCGCCGCGGCGGGGGGCTCGTTGGTGAGTAAGCCAACGTAGTCGAATACTTCGGGTGCTCGACCACGTCGGCTTTTCTTGTTTTCGGCCGCCTACGGAGGAGCGTCTTATGTCGCGTCTGCTTGCATCGCACCATCGCGCTGTGATCGTTGGGTTGGGAATCGGGCTCATGACGGCGTCCGGCGCCGCGCTGGCCCAGGCGCCGGCGCCCTCCGGCACCGTCTTCACCATCGCCGGTAACGGATTGCAGGGTTATTCCGGCGACGGCGTCGGCCGACTCGCCGCTATGCGCGCCGTCGTCCCGGACCTGCTGTTCCACCGTCGGGCGATGACGCTACGGGTCAATCAGCCCAGGCTATCTGGCGCCGATCGCATCGGCGGCGTGTTTTCGACGTTGACGATCTACCTGAGCGTACGGATGATACACGACTAGGGTGGCAACAGCCTTTGTTTGATGTCGAGGCTGGGCTGGCGTGTTGCCGCTCCTGCTCGTTTAGGGCGGGGTGCTCCCCGCTCGTGTTGAGAGACTGCGAAGGAGCGGAGCGAATGGCAACCGGCGTAGCGTCCCCGGACGCATTGCTGCAGGCTGCCTATCGAGACCTTGGTCTTGCGGAGGGTGCCTTGGTCGCTGCGACTGACCGCCCTTCCGGCGACGCAGGCCACGATTGGCTAAACCAAGGCGAGTGGCTCTCCTTGGCAAACAGGGTGGGGGCGGAGAAGGTCTTCTTCGTCGACGGCAATCCTGTCCTCGTGTTCGCGCAAACCGACGCCACGGATCCGGAAGCGAGCCGCCGCCTTTTTAACGCTGCATGGTGCATGGCCCGACCGCAGTGCCTTTTCCTGGCGAAGCCGGGCGAGCTGGCGGTGTATGACCTGACTCGCTCCCCCGCACGGCCGGGAGAGCAACTCGACAGCCAAGCCAGGTTGCTTGACCGGGTGCGGAGTGTCGCAGAGGTTCAGTCCAAGCTTCAGGCCTTCAGACGAGAACAGGTCGAGTCGGGTCGTCTCTTCGCCGAACGTCGCTTCGGTGTCGGGCCGACGACTCGGGCCGATCAGGCCTTGGTGCGCGACCTGAATATCGTTAGGGAGCAACTCATCCGCCGCGGGCTGGAGGCCCAATACGCCCACGCCCTGATCGGCCGGTCCATCTTCATCCGCTACCTAGAGGATCGCGGCATCCTGCTCGAGAAGGACTTTCGCAGCGTGGCTCGGCGTACCGCCGGTTGGACTGCTTTGCTGAATCAAGCGCCGAGCCGTCCGGACGTGGACGAGACGATGAATCGGCGCTTGTATCCACGGGTGCTTTCCAACAAGCGGTTCACGTACGCGCTGTTCCACAAGCTCGCCGCGGACTTCAATGGCGACATGTTCCCGGCCGACCCCGCGGAGGAAGGGGCAGTCCAGAAGGAACATCTCGCTCTGTTGCAGGGCTTCCTGCGAGGGGATCCGGATCCGAACCGACCGCAGCTATTCTTCTTCGCCTACCGCTTCGACGTGATTCCCATCGAGTTGATCAGCAGCATCTACGAGGCTTTCTACAACGCCGAGAAGGGATCAGACGGGAACCACGGCAGCCACTACACCCCCAGTGCCTTGGTCGACTTCGTCCTCTCTTCAGTCCTGACTCCGGAGCGATTGGCAGACGATCCATGCATAGCTGATGCCGCGTGCGGCTCCGGGATCTTCTTAGTCGAGGCGTTTCGGCGAATCGTGCGCTACCGCGTGCAGAGGAAAGGAGCCCGGCTCGGTCTCCCGGAGCTGCGCAAGATTCTGCGGGACCAAATCCGCGGCATCGAGATCAACGGGGAAGCCGTGCGAGTGGCGGCGTTCAGTCTCTACCTCGCGCTGTTGCATTACCTCGAACCTCCGGACATCTGGCGCGACAAGCGTCTACCGTTCCTTAAGTATGATCCGGACGCCAACTCGACCACGGACAATCGCTTTGACATTCTGCTGGAAGCGAACGCCTTCGCTGTGGAAGAAGCGGTACAGGTTGAAGCCGTGCTCAAACGGTTCACCAGTGACTGCGCCGACGTCGTCGTCGGCAATCCGCCCTGGGGGTACCCCCCGGCAAAGGATAGCGTCGGACGCCATGCGACGGATGTTGCCCTGCGGTGGTGCAACGCTCGCTGCAAGCCCGTTGGTGACAAGGAGCCCTCGCAGGCGTTCATCCACAGGACGCTGGATCTTCTCCGTGACGGTGGCTGTGCCGGCATGCTGGTGTCGGCGGGGGTGCTCCACAAACAGGGCGGCGAGAGCAAGCGGTTCAGGGAGGCCTGGCTGAAATCGGCAGAACTGGTGCGGGTGGTCAACTTCACGCACGTGCGGCGGGTGTTCTTCAGCGGGGCGGGCCGCCAGCGTACTGCGATCGCCCCGTTCGCGGCGGTGCTATTCGAAAAGACCGACCGTCCAGACCACGCACGGCGATTCGAATATTGGTCGGCCAAGCAAACACCGATGGTGTCACGGTTGAAAGCCGTTGTGTTGAGCCGGTCGGATCTACGAATTCTGCCCCAGGATGAGCGTACACGTCAGGATGCCTTTTGGAAGACGTACTGGTGGGGCAGCCACCGGGACGATGCGCTGCTACGCACCTTGAATCTGCATCCCTCACTCGCTGATCTCAGGGATCAAGGCGGCAGGATGGTGGAATACTCCAACGGGGGCTTCAAGGAACGAAGCGGGGGCAGCAAGCCGAAGAGATACGACTGGTTGCTTGAATTTTCAGAGTTTCCGGTTCGGCGGTTTGATCGCTACACGCAGTTGCGGCACATCACGCTGCAACCACCACCCGACAAGGTGGCACGACCCGTAGAGCGCAGGCTGTACGAAGGTCGCCGGCTACTCGTAAAGCAGACGCCCACCATCCGGGGCAACAAAACGGGACAGGTCGTCGCTCGTTTTGAAACGGAACCGTTTAGCTTCCGGCATTCCATTTACGGTTTTCGCTTTCGAGAATCGTCGTCCTGGGAGCCCAAGGTCATCCTGGGCATCCTCTGGTCGTCGCTGGCGCAGTACTACCTATTCCTTGAGTCAGGGTCCTGGGGAACATGGTATGACAAGATCAGCATCGACGACGTGCGCTCGGTGCCGATCCGGTTGCCGGACGACCGATCGCTTCGAGACCGGATTCTACAGATTGTCGACCAGCTACGTTCCTCGGACTCTGGGCACCCCGCAGGGGATGCGTCACTCTTCGGCACCAGACTCCATGATCTGGAATGTGAGTTGGATGAGGCGGTGTTCGATCTGTATGAACTCACCGACGCGGAGCGAGACTTGGTCCACGACATGTGCGAGACGGGGCTGGACCTGTTCTACAACCACGTGAAGAGCGACGCGGCGAAGCCAGTAGTGCCCGACCGACCGAGCGGACGTACTGGCACGGTCGCCGACCTGCCGCCCGATGAACGAGGGCTCGAGGGGTATCTCCGGGCCTTTCTGGAGACCTGGAACCGCGAAGTGGAACCCAACGGCGAATTCCGCTGGCAGGTCATCCGGCCCGGCGTGCAGCCCCCTCTCTTGGGCATCGTATTCTCGACGCAGTACAGGGATTCTCCCCTGTCGCCGGTGACCGGTGGCGACGAAGCGGAATGGGCAAGGCTTCTTCGGCGTCTCCATGAAGGCCTTCTGACAAGCTGGCAGCAGAGCCGCTTCTACATTGATGGCTTGGTACGCGTCGTCACGGACACCGACTGCATCATCATCAAGCGTAACGAGCGTCGCCATTGGACGCGGAGTGCGGCCCGTGAGGACGCCGAGGCCGCGCTGCTTCGGGCCCTGCAGCTGCAGCAAGCGACGCGCGGAAGCCCACAATGAAACAGCCAAGTATTCCTGCGCTGCGGACTTGGCACGAGCATGAACAGCGCGTGTTGGAGATCGTCTGCCAAGCCCTTGCTGAGTTGCGACAGGCGCCAGCGCTCCCCGAGGATGAACCCACCTTGAATCGGGAACTGCACTTCTGCCTCCGCCGGGTGAACGTCCGTCTGATGCGCCAAGGCCGTGGCGTGCAGAGCCCGTTTGTTTGGGAGGCGCAGAACCAACCCCTGCCCGACGACGACGCTCGCGCTGCCAGGGAGGACAAGCGGCCGGATTTTCAGTGTGGATTCGTGAACCTCCAGGAGAGCAACGACGATCAGGCGTCGATGTTCTATACCATCGAATGCAAGCGGCTCGGTCGACCGGCCAGTCGATGGGTGTTCAACGTGAATTACGTGGAAAAGGGAGTCGTCCGCTTCGTCACTGAAGAGCACGGTTACGGCAAGGGCACCCCGTCCGGGGCGATGGTCGGGTACATCCAGAGCATGGAACCCGATGACGTCCTGGGCGAGGTGAACGGTGCTGCGGGGACAAGGTCGCTGCCGCCGATCGTCCTCAGCGATGCCGGGTGGCAGGAGGATGCCGCTGCCCGGCTGGACCACAGGCTGACCCGACCGCCATCCCTTCTGTCTCCTTTTGATCTACGCCATCTGTGGGTCGACCTTCGGGATGGGAGGAGCCGTCCATTGAGCTGACGGGCGTGGCGATTTCCGGCGGGCTGGACCTCCAATCGACCGACGCGACCAGCGTGCTCGGCATCACCGCCGCGGGCGACACGCACCTGGCGCTCCACAACGCCGAGACCAGCCTGGAACTGCAACTTCCCCCGGAGGCGCTCGGCGGCGGGACGCCATTCGACGTCGAGCGCCTCGCGCCGGCCGCGCTGCCGCCGACGCCGGGCCTGGACGCCGCGGTCGGGCCGGCCAAGGTGGACCCGCTCGCAGCCTATCACTTGGACTTTGGCGCGGCACCGCCGGGCGCAGCGGCCGCACTCAGTTTTGATCTGGCTCTGGCCGGGCTGGACGCCGGCGGGCGGGCGGCGGTGCTGGCGACCGACGAGCCACCGTGCGAGGACGCCGCTTTCCGCGACGCCCTCATCGCTGCGGCGTCAGCCAAGCGCGTCAACGTCCACGTGATGTTCAGCAGCACCGCCCTTGGGTGGCAGCGGGACAGCGAGCCCGGTGAGGAGCGCGGGGCGGGCCAGCCGCCGACGCCGGACGGGTGCGTGCAGCTCACGCGGCTGGATGAAACGCGGCTGCCGCTGCCCGACGGGAGCGGCGACGAGCCGGCGTTCCTGCACTTCGATGCCCTGGTGACGCATTTCTCGACCTACGCGCTGGCCATCGTCACGCCGGCCGACCGCTTCGACTTCGACGTGGACGGTGACGTGGATGTCGAGGACTACGTGACTTTCGCGGCCTGTGCCGGCGATCCGGACGTGGCTCACTCCGCCACCCCGTCCTGCAACATGGCCGACGCCGACGCCGATGGAGACGTGGGCCTGGCCGACTTCGCCGAACTCCAGGTGGCGTTCACCGGAGCGTAGGTGAAAAGCCCGCATACATGGAAAACCGGCAAGTCATCCCTTGAGCTGCAGGAGGTTCGCGCGAAAAAAGGCGATCCTCCTTCGGATGAGGCGCCCCGCTGAGGCTTGCCGGTGCCATGCCGCAGTCACCAGCCGACGCCGGAGCAGTCGCGGCTGCCCGCGGCACACACCCCGCCGGCGTCGGACCGGCCACCAAGGACCTACCAATCCTCTCCCCATGACGAAGCCCGCCGACGCCTTTCCGCCGGCACCGGCGAAGGCGCCGGCGCCGGTTTGGCTGGGCGGGCTCCGGCGGGAGACGCCCGTCGAGGTGGTTCAGGTGGACGCAGTGCGGATGGCGCCATGGCGGGCAGACGTTCGTGCAGGTCCTGTACCACTCCGGCGATGTCGAGCAGGATCGCCGCCCGCTCCGCACCCAGCATGGCCGCGGGAGGGGTGTCGGGCGGGACCGGGACGCAGGTGCCGTCCGCATGGATCAGAACCACCCCGGGCATGGTGCTCGTCGCCCGGCTCGCCCAGAGGACGCGGACCCCCCGCATGACTCGGGCGAGGCACTCCAGACCGATGTTCAACTCCCGGAGCCGGCGGGCGATCTAGATCGCTACCAGGTCGCCGACGGTGTAAAGGCGCCGCGAGCCGAAGCCCTCGGCCGGGCGCAGAGACGGTTTGACAATGCCGAGGCGGTCCCAATGGTTGATTTGCATCGTGGAAACCCCGGTAAGCCGGCGGACCTCGACCGATGTTAAGCTGGGTGATTCTGGTGCTGGATCAGTTGGACGGTTAGTGTTATTCATACGATTATAATTATATTCATATCATTATGCCTGTCAAGTCCATCGTGGTCGATCCGACGGTCCCGGACGATGGTCCGGGCGGGCTCAACCCTTCCCGCGGGCTCGATCCCAGGCGAAGTGGTCCATGACCTGGCGGTGGTCAGGGCGGCGGGTCGTCGGCTGTAGCGGGCAACGGAGCGAGCGATTAGCATGGTTAACGTCGACGACTGGTAGGGTTAAGCGGGAACCGCGCTGCGAAGCGCGCCGTTTGCCGCGCAGAATCAAACAAGGAGACCAACATGGTTACCATCGGAATGAACTACCGGGTCTTGCCGGGCAAGGAACAACTCTTCGAGTCCACCTTTCGCAAGGTGATCCACGCCTTGAGGAACCTGGAGGGGCACACCGGCTCGAAGATGTTCCGTGAGGTCGATGAACCCAACCACTACGTGATCCTGTCGGAGTGGAACGACCGGACGGCCTTCGACGCTTTCATCGCCTCGGACGCGTTTCGGAACACGGCCAACTGGGGCAAACAGGAACTGCTGGCCGGCCGGCCCACACACACCTACTATGAGCACTAGAAGCTCCGGTGGTTGCGGGTTCGACTCCCGTCGGCGTCGGTGATGCGAAACACGCGGAAAGCCGGCCTTCTCGGCGGGTTTCGCCGTTTTTACGGGTGCTGCCGTCGTCCCTGGTGTAGCGCCTCATGCAGATCGCATCTTATCCGAGGCCCGACCGTAAGGGAGGGCAAGCGGTTTTAGCTGCGTCATCCGCTCCCTGACCCTTGACACTCGGTGTCAAGGGCTGACGGTCGCGGTTCGGATAGGTTGCGCTCTGTTTGACGCACCATATTGTCATCGTCCCGACGGCGAGTGACCCGCCGCACAGCCGTCACGGTCGGGGGCTGGAGCGGGCGGCTTGAGCCTGCTCCACCTGCCGCAACGCCGTGCGGCAGACCTCATCCGCCGGATCCACCGCCAACGCCTTGCGGAAGCACTCGGCCGCTTCTTCCAGCCGGTCTTGCTTGACGTTGAGCACGCCCAGGGCGTGGAGAGTCTTCACGCTGCGCGGCTGGAGTTCCAGGGCGCGCTCGAAAGCCGTCCGCGCCTGGGCGAAATCGCCCAACTGGCCCGCAATTACCCCGAGGTAGTAATGGGCCTCGGGGTTATCGGGGGACCTCTGGACCAGTCCGGAGAACTCGGCCCGGGCCCGGGCCCATTCCCCGAGGTCGACCAGCAACCCTCCGTACAGGGCGCGAATCTCGGCGTCTTCCGGCGTGAGCGTCAGGGCCTTTTCGTAGAGCTCGCGGGCCTGGCGGGCGTCACCGAGGATCTGTTTCACCGCCGCCAGCCGGCTCAGCAGGGCCGCGTTGGTCGGTTCGAGTTCCACCGCCCGGGCCAGCGCCGCCTCCGCCTCGGGGAATCGGCGCCGTTTGGAGAAGAGCTTGCCCATCTTGCGGAACAGCTCGGCGTCGTCGGAATGGAGTTCCGCGGCCCTTTGGTATTCCACCAGGGCCTCATCGACACCCCCCAAGTCGCTTAACAAATCTCCGAGGTAGATGTGCGCCCGCGCGTCGTGCGGCCTGGCTTGCAATCCCGCGCGCTGCTGCTCCACCGCCGCTTCGACCTTGCCCTGCTCTTTAAGGGCGTAGGCCAACTGGAACGACAGTGCGGCGGGATCCCAGGGATCGAACCGGACCACCCGATTAAGCGTCCCCAGGAGGATGCCCGCGCTCAACGCCGTGCCCACCGCCAGGGCGTGACGCCAGTGCCTGCGCCAGTGCAGGGCCCGCTCGAGGGCCCAGGCCGCCGTCACCGCCACGATGGGTACGGCCGGTATCCGATAGCGTGGCGAGTAAAAGAAGACCGCCACCGCCACCAGCGGGACGCCAAACAGCATCCATTCAGGCGCCGGGCGAACCGGATGCCGCCTCAGCAGCACCAGGCCGACCAGGGCCGGACCCATCAACCACGCCACCGGGAGAGGGGCGAGCCACAAGCGGCGGTCCAGCCCGCGGGCGATCTCCGCCCGCGGCTGGTAGATGTCCCCGTAGTTTCGGGACGAGACGAACCAGTACAGCTTGCGGGCCGCCAGGCGGAGAGCCCGGAGCGGGTCCGCCCACCAGTCGTGCAGCACCTGGTCACGATAGTACCGGTCCAGCTTCTTCCAGGTCGGTTGCTCTCCGGTGGCCTTTTGATAGGCGTGGACGGCGTCTTCGTGCATTTGCTCACGCTTGGTGCTGATCCCCGCTATCGTTGTGTACGCGCCAATGGATTCCGGTTGATTCCCATGCCGCAGCGTGATTCCGCTGCCCGACCGCACGAGGAACAACTCCCCGCAGGCTCGCCAGTTGTGCAACGTGGCCGGGAGAATCATCAGAGCCGCCGTGG
>JBGPAW010000136.1:0-8942 GCA_041480905.1 Phycisphaerae bacterium | reverse complement strand
CTTCGGGCTGTGCGGCCCCGAAGATCGATTTCGCCAACATCAAGCAACCCGCGCGGGCCGCGGAACTGGACAAGTACAATGTTTTTGTCGGCCAATGGACGTGGGAGGCCGAACTGCTCAACGCCCAAGGCGCGGACAAGCAGTGGACCGGAACGGCGGAATGGAAATGGACCTTGGACAATCGGTGCCTGCACGGCACAATGTCCGCCAAGTGCCCCGACGCCAAGTTCGACTCGGCCGGCGTCTGGAGCTGGCACCCCAAAGACAAGAAGTACATCTGGTGGATGTTCAACAACTGGGGATACCCGCAGGAGGGAACCGCCACCTACGATGAGACCAACAAGTGCTGGTCCATGGATTACAAGAGCGTGGGACTCGACGGTACCTCCAGCTTCGGGCGGTACACCATGAAGGTCGTCGATCCCAAGACGCTGGAGTGGACCATGCACGAATGGGTCGACTTCACGCACATGACCTCCAAGATGGAGATGAAGGGTACGTACAAAAAGAAGTCCTAGCCGGTTCGTCCACGGGCGACGTTTCGGGAGACCGGGCCGGGAGCCTCAGAGCCTGGAAGCTTTTGGTTTGCGCGGCGGGTTCTGATCCTGGCCAACCTCCGAGAGGTCCATTCCTGGAAGAAGCGTGGCTTTGTCCCTGCCTCGGAGAAGACCATGCGTGCCAGGAAGATTCTTCTCAGGCTCGTCAGGGAGCCGGAGACCCCCGGAAAGGACGCGCGGACGACTCTGGAGATTTGCGGCCGGCCGTGACGGCGTATTGACACGAGTTTGACGGCTGTTTTGCCAACGTGCGCTCGCGGCGGCGCCGCCATCGCAAACCCACGCTGCGGGATTGACACGCGATCGGCGTATTCTTAAGGGACGTTCGCCCTGGTCGGCGGCCCAGGAGATAGCGTTGTAGAGCTAGTTCCGTATCGAAAACGTCCAGGTAGTGACGCAGGCGGACTTGGGGATCGTCCAGCAGGCCGCCGAAGTGGCGCGTCGGATCGTTGTAGATCAGGCGTACCGGTATTTCGATGATCCGCATTCCGGCGCAGGCCGCTTGCACCCAGAATTGCAGCGGCATGGCATAGCCCGCCACGGTAATGTGTACGTCGGCCAGGGCGGCGACGCGGTAGGCTTTGAACCCGCAGAACGCGTCCGTAATGCCCAGTCCCAACCGAGCGTTGAGTTCAGCGGTGATGATCCGATTGATCGCCCGGCGGTCGGCCGGCGGAGTGCCGCTGCCCTCGAAGGTCCGCAGATAACGCGAACCGCTGATGAGGTCCGTGTCGTCCCGCTCCGCCGCCGCCAGGAACCCGGGGATGGCGGCGGGTTCGTGTTGCTCGTCGCAGTCCATGGTGATCAGCCAGTCGTACCCGCGCTGGGCGGAAAACGCGAAAGCTTCCGCCAGTGCTTGACCATACCCGCGATTCCCGGAATGCTCGATCACGTGCAGCCCGCGCTGGCCTGCCAACACCTCCGCCGTCCCGTCCGTGGAGCCGTCGTTGATGACCAGGATGTCGGACAGGTAGACCCGCGACCGGCGGAGCACGCGCGCAATGTGCCCAGCCTCGTTGAACACCGGAATGGCCAGCAAGTACCTCTTGGACGGCATTTTAAGCATCCGGGTAAGCAACTAACCTCGGCCTTGCAGGATAGTACGCAGCCGGGTGAAAAAGGCAACCCTTGGGGGGCAGCCCGGAGATTGCCCATCTTGATATCACACCCCCCTGCGGTTATATCTAAGGTGGTCCCGGCGCGGTTTTTTCTCAAGCCGTTCGCCCTGGTTCGCCCGATGCTTATAGCAGAGGCGAGGAGTCCGATATGTACGCCCGAACCAGGTCTGCAAGCCGGTTAGCGCTGGCCGCCGCCCTTTTGGTCGGCGGATCGGGTTGCACCCAAGTTCGCCACCAACAGGCCGAGGTGCGGTGCCATCGCGGGCAACAACTTCTCGACCGCGACCAACTCGAAAACGCCCTGGCGGAATTCGAGGCGGCGGTGGCCGTCGAGCCCGAGTTGGCCGTCGCTCATTCCCAGATGGGCGTCATTTACCGGCGTATGGGCGAGTACACCCGGGCCATCGAGTGTTTCGCCAACGCCCTGCGCTATCACCCGGAATCCTTCGAGGATTCGCTCAACCTCGCCCAACTCTATCACTTCGCCAAGCGGATTGGTGACGCGATCCAGGCTTATCTGCACGCTTGCGACTTGCGGCCGACGGACTTCAACGCCCAGCTTAACTTGGGCGTGTGTTACTGGGAAACGGGCGATTTCAACCAGGCCGTCGATCGGTACCAGCGGGCCATCGCCATCGACCCGGACAGTCCCCACGCCTACGTCAACCTGGGCATCGTCTATGACGCCCAGCGGAAGTACTACGAGGCCATCCACGCCTACAACCAGGCCCTGGAGCGCGACAACCACCAGCCGGCCATCCTGGTCAACCTCGGCTACACCTACCTCAACCAGGACCGCCTGAAGATGGCCCACCTGACCCTCGCACAGGCGGTCAAGCTGGACGCCAAGCTCGCCTCCGCCTACGAAGGGCTGGGCCTGTGTTACTTCCGCAGCCAGGAATTCGACAAGGCCGAGGAATGCTACCGCACGGCCCTGAGCTGCGACGTGCATTTGCCCGCCTCATACGCCTTCCTGGGCTCCATCCACATGCTCAGGTTTCTGGAAGCGCCGGGTGAGATGCAGCTTCGTGACAAGGCCTTGGAGTATTGGCACCGCTCCCTGGAGTTGAAACCCGACCAGCCCAAAGTGCGGCAACTCATCGCCAAGTACCAGCCCAAACAGGCCGATCCCGATAGTGTCCTGCTGACCGAAACGGGCAAGAAGCCGTAACGGATGAGGCCTGAGGTGGCAACATGAAAGTGCTGGTCGTTGGTTCGGGCGGGCGCGAACATGCGCTCGCGGAGCGGTTGGTACGCTCCGCGCACGTCAAGCGGCTGTTCTGCGCCCCCGGGAACGGCGGGACGACCGCGATTGCGGAGAATGTGCCCCTCGAGCCGGATTCCCTCGCGGACCTCGTGAAATTCGCCAAGGAGCAAGCGATCGATCTGACCGTCGTGGGGCCCGAGGCGCCGTTATGCGCCGGGATCGTGGATCGCTTCCAGGCTGCCGGGCTGCCCATTTTCGGACCCACTCGGGCCGCTGCCCGCATCGAGGGCGACAAAGCCTACGCGAAACGCCTTATGCACCAGGCGTTGGTCCCCACGGCGGAGGCCCGCACCTTCGACCGTTTCGAGGACGCCAGAACCTACGTAGCGACCCGCGACACCCCGCAGGTGGTCAAGGCCGCCGGGTTGGCCGGCGGCAAGGGCGTCTTCGTCTGCGACGATCCTTCCGACGCGCTCTTGACGCTCGAACGCCTCATGGTAGACAAGCAATTGGGCGATGCCGGCCGCACCGTCGTCGTCGAAGAGAAGCTGAAGGGTCCGGAGCTGACCGTTCTGGCGCTCGTGGACGGGCACACCCTCTACGTGCTGGAGCCGTCGCAGGACCACAAGCCGGTGGGCGAAGGCGACACCGGTCCCAACACCGGCGGCATGGGCGCGTACAGCCCGCCCCCCACCGCCACGGACACCCTCCTCCGCCAGATCGACCGTGAGATCTTTGTGCCGATCGTAAATGCGCTGGAGCGCGACGGCGCCCCCTATCGTGGATTGCTGTACGCCGGCTTGATGCTCACCGCCGCCGGCCCCAAGGTGCTGGAGTTCAACTGCCGCTTCGGCGACCCGGAGGCGCAGGCCGTTTTGCCCCGCCTGCAAAGCGACCTGTTCGAACTGTTACACGCCACGGTGCACGGCAAACTCGACGAGGTGGAGCTGCGTTGGGATCCGCGGCCGGCGGTGTGTGTGGTGATGGCGTCGAAAGGATACCCCGGTGCGTACGAAGAAGGTAAGGAAATCCGCGGCCTGGAGGCGGCGGAGGCCATCGACGATGTTCGAGTTTATCACGCCGGCACGCAGCGAATCGACGAGCGGCTGGTGACCGCGGGCGGGCGGGTGCTGGACGTGACCGCGCTAGGAGACGACCTAGCCGCCGCGCAGCGCCGGGCGTATCAGGCCGTCGATTGCATCTCCTTTGAGGGCGCTTTCTGCCGCCGCGACATCGCCTCCAGGGCCTAAGTCTCGGGCCGAACGAAAGATGCAGCCGCCCCCGCGCATCGGGAGAATTCCCGACTTGCCTTCCCGTTATGTTTGGTGTATGTTAGGTATAGGAGCCTCCCACGAGCCGTGCGGCTGTGGCGGGGCGACCGATCGGTGGGGCGGACCGATCGGCGGCGAAGCGGTGCGGTTCGTCGACAGTTGGTGGGGTGGCACATCGTGAGCGCAGAGCGCAAACCGGCCCGCATGACCGAGGAGCAGCGGGACACGGTGGAGAAGAACCTCGGACTGGTTGGGGCGCAAGTCAAGCGGCTGTTGGAGCGGGGCGGGCGGTACGCCCGCGCCGGCGAGCAGTGGGATGATCTTTTCCAGGAGGGCTGTGCAGGGCTGATCCAGGCCGTGCAGACCTACGATCCGGGTAGCGGCATGACCTTGGCCACCTATGCGGTACCGCGGATTCATTACGCCGTGTGGCGGGCGCTGTGTCGCGACGGGGAACCCATTCGCCTCCCGGAACGCTACGGGCGGCGCAAAGCCGAGAAACAGGACGAGACCGAGGCGATCCGAGGCCACAGTCCGTACCGTAAGCGGATCGCCGGACGCCAAGGACGATCTCGGGCCGTGTCCAAGAATCCCAACCTGCCGCATGTGCGGTGGTGCACGCCGGAGGAGTTGAGCACGATCCCGGCCAAGTCCGATCCGTGGGAGGCGTCACGGAGTCCGTCCGAGGCGGTGAGCGGCGACGAGCCCGCGACCATCGGAGATATGCTGCGGCGAAAGCTCGAGGCTGCCGTGAACGCGGCTGTCGAGCGGTTAGGGGTCTCCGGCCCGGCACGCCGCAACCGCGGGCTACTGGCCCGCACCTTGGCGGACCAGCGTTTGCTGGTTCCCGAGCCGTCGTTCCAGGCCTCGTTGCGGGAGATCGCGCGGGCTACGCGTTCTTCGTATGGGCGCGTGGCGGCATGCGAAGCCGTGCTGATGGCGGAAGTGCGCCGATGCTTGTCCGGCGACGTGGAATTCACGCTCTGCTCCGAGGCGGGTAGGCGCCGCCAGAACGGCATGGCGGCGGAGATCGACCCGGGATTGCGCAGCGCCTTGCGGGAACGCGTGATCGACTCGATCGCCGGGACGTTTTCTCGGTTGCCGCGGGCGGAGCGGGCCGACCTGCTGCTGAACGTGCTGGAACAGACCGGTGTCGACACGACCGCGTTGCTCCGCACACATGCCGCCGATTTGACGGCTGAGGCCCGCTCGGACCTGCTGGCGAGAATGTCTCGTGCGGACGCCGCCCCGGTCGGATAACAGCCTTTCAAAGGTTTTCCGGCGGTCTGGTCGATAGGGTTCTTGCCATCCCAGGCTTTTTCGGTCGATAATGGCGACTGGAAGACGGGTAGCGTGTACAATACGCCATGACGGCGGCGAGCCGGGGTGCCCGAGCCCGCAGCCCGTTCACCTGTAGGGGTGCAAGGATGAGCCAGTTCAATAAGTGGATCGTGGGGGTGGTTCTGGGTGCAAGTGTTGGAATGACGTCTGCGGCGGTGGCCCAGCAACAACCGCAGCAGGGGTTGCCGAATGCGCGGCCGGTGTGGGAGAACGTCTCCGGCGGGGCGATCGCCACGCGCTTGCCCGGACGCATTGTGCGCGCGGGGACGGTCCGGTATCGCACGGCCCACGCCGCCACGATCCACCGGGCGCGGAACGGTCCGACCATTACCGAAACCGAACCGCCCATCGACCCGGTGACGCAATTGAAAGTCGATTTGCTGACCACGATCTTCCAGGATTTGAACGTGGCTCTTCCTCTGCTGCTCGAGTCGTTCATCGGGGGCGGCGGTACGCCGGGCGGCGGGGGGAACCCACCCTCGGGCACCGATCTGAGCGGTCTGCTCGGCACCATCACCGGACCAGCGAGTTGATGCCCGCCGCGGAGCGCGGAACAAACGATAGGCCTCCTGCCAAGCCCCACTATTCCACTGACTCTGTTAGCCAGGGCATGAGTTGGCGCACGGTGCGGCCGGCCTGCTCGAAAGCGCTCTCCACGTCACGGGCGTAGAGTTGGTTGAAGCGGGGTTTGCCGGCGCGGCACTCGGCGATCCACTCGCGGGCGAACGCCCCCGAGCGGATTTCGTCCAACACCCGGCGCATCTCCTGCCGCGTGGCCTGGTTCATCATCCGCGGACCGCGGGTCAAGTCGCCGTACTCGGCGGTGTTGGAGATGCGGGCGCGCATGCCGCTCAGCCCCGCCGCGTAAATCAGATCGACGATCTGCTTCAATTCGTGGACGCACTCGAGGTAGGCGAACTCCGGCGCGTAGCCGGCTTCGACCAGCGTGTCGAACGCCGCCTTCATCAAGGCCGTCACGCCTCCGCAGAGGACGGTCTGCTCGCCGAACAAGTCCGTCTCGGTCTCGACGCTGAAAGTGGTCTCGACGAGCGCCGCCCGGGCGGAGCCGATGCCGGCGCCCCAAGCCAACGCCGTCGCCAACGCCAGCCCGCGATGATCCCGCTCCACGGCCACCAAGGCCGGCAGACCCCGCCCCGCGACATAGAGCGAACGCAGCAGCGTCCCCGGTCCCTTCGGGGCCACCATGACCACGTCCACGCCGCTCGGTGGGTTGATGAGTCCAAAGCGGATGTTGAACCCGTGAACGAACCCGAGCGTCTGGCCGGTCCGGAGGGTCGGGGCAATCGATTCGGCATACGCCTCAGCCGCCGTCTCGTCCGGCAAGGTGAGCACGATCAGGTCGGCGGCGTCGGCGGCTTCCTTGACCGAGAGCGCGTTGAATCCGTCGCGCACCGCCCGCTCAAAGCTTGCCCCCGGGCGCTGACCGACGACGACCGGCAATCCCGAGTCACGCAGATTGAGCGCGTGCGCCCGGCCTTGGTTGCCGTATCCGATGACCGCGATGGTGCGATCCTTCAGAACCTTGAGGTTCGCCTCATCTGCTCGATAGATTCGCCAAGCCATGATCGACCCTTCCGATAGAAACCTCTCGGTTCCAAACCGCTGACCCGGGGCAGTGGAGCGGACTACGCCGCTAGGGCTTGTTCTCGGCGAGATCCAAAGCGATATCCAACTGATGACGTGCCTGCGGCGTGAGGAACCGCTCATGGCACTTAGGACATGCCCAACGTCGCAGACGCAACTGCACACTCGTACCCTCGCGGCGGGAGACGCGCAACCGCTCAGAGCCCAGTTTGATGTCGGAGCACCCACAAAGAGGGCATTCGCGGTAAGTGGGCTCACTCTGAGCGAACCGACCTTTTCCCCGAGATGAGAATGTAGAAATCCGCATCATCTTCACCAGCCGTTCGGATCACCCCCTTGGAGTATATCGGAACACCCTCGAAATTAAAACTGTCGATGATGTACAACCGCTCGCGTTGGCCGTTCCGCCACGGACTGCGGCTGTTCTTGACCCGCAAGAACTGAGCGTTGAGGATAGACTCCAGGACGTCTTGGCGTGTCAGCCCATCGGCGGCACATTCCAGGTCTGCTTTGAGGGGTGAATTCATACCGTCCGGCGACAACGAGACGCTTGATCCTGACCAGCCGCTGATCCACGCCTGGAGCTTATCCTGTCGGCCAAACCGCGACAAGCGCTTCGTTCCCTGGTCTGACCCGTGACGTTTCACAAGCACGGCTGGGCGGTCTAAGATGGAAGTATGGCTTCGGTCGTCCTGCAAAACGTCACCCGCCAGTTCGGCAGCAAGGTGGTGCTGGACAACGTCAGCCTGGAGATCTACTCCGGGCAGATCGCCGGTCTAGTCGGGGTCAACGGAGCGGGCAAGACGACCTTGTTCCGCATCATCACCGGGGAACTCCAGCCGGACTGGGGCACAGCCACCCGCTCCAAGGGTTTGCAGATCGGCTATCTGCCCCAGGAGCCGCAGCTCGATTCGACCCGGACGCTCTACGAGGAGGCGGCGGTGGCCTTCGCCGACCTGCTCGCGATGGAGAAGAAGCTGCACGACCTGTCGCACCAGATCGCCGGCCGCCATGACGACCCCCGCCTACCCGAACTCATGGCGGACTATGACCGCCTGCGCGCCCGCTTCGAGACCGCCGGCGGGCACACTCTCGAGGTGCGGCTCAACGAGGTCCTGGGCGGGCTGGGGTTCACCGAGCGAGAGCACCAACTGCCGGTCGCCGCGCTTTCCGGGGGGCAGAAATGCCGGGTGGCCTTGGCCAAGCTGCTCTTGCAGGACCGCCGGCTCCTGCTGCTGGACGAACCGACCAACCACTTGGACATCGACGCCACGCGCTGGCTGGAGAAGTTCCTGGCCGGTCATCACGGCGGGGCGGTGATCATCTCCCACGACCGCTATCTGCTCGACCGGCTGGCCGACCGGATCATCGAAATCGAAAACCACCGGGTGACCTCTTATCCCGGCCATTACTCCAACTACGTAGCCGCCAAGGCCCGCCGCCACCTGACCCAGGAACGCCGGTACGAGCAGGACCAGGAGTTCATTCGTAAAGAGCGCGACTTCATCGTCCGGCACATGGCGGGCCAGCGGTCCAAGGAGGCCAAGGGGCGACTCGCCCGCCTGGAACGGCGGATGGCCGCCGGCGAGTTTGAGCAGGAGAAACCGAGCACGCGGCGCCGCACCCGAATCGCGTTTGAGTCGGTCCAGCGCGGCGGTGAGATGGTGCTGCGCTGCGAAGGGGCGGCCAAACGCTATGACGACAAGCAGCTCTTCGCCGACCTGACTTTCGACGTGTACCGGGGCGAACGCCTCGGGATCACCGGGCCTAACGGCACGGGCAAGACGACGCTGCTGCGGATCGCCCTGGGGCAGGTCCGGGCGGATGCCGGCGTCGTCCGCCT
>JBGPAW010000135.1:0-8949 GCA_041480905.1 Phycisphaerae bacterium | reverse complement strand
GCCTGGCGCCGTCCACGAAGTGCTCGGAATCGATTCTGCCTGCGGTCTCGGCCATGCTCTACGCCGCCGCAGGCTGATCCTTGACGCCCATGGCCCTTGTCCGGCAAACTGCCAACCGGCCATAAAAGGGCCAAACCCCAGGCCCAGGTCCTTTGGACCTGGGGAAGCGATTACCTCGGACCACGGAACCGCACGATGCCCAGCTTCCTTGCCCTCACAGGCAATCGCTCCCCCACCTCCAGAGGAGGTGGGGCACCCGCGGGGAGTGAGCGCTTGTCATTGACCCTGTCCCGGATCGTTCCATAATGGAACGCCTTTGTGCCCTCGCGGGCGCGGCACGCACAAGAGAGGACGGGTAATGGTCATCTGGCTCTGGATCGGCTTCATTGCCTTTGTGTTGACCATGCTTGCTCTGGACCTGGGCGTTCTCAACCGCAAGGCCCACGTCATCGGCACGCGCGAGGCCCTGCGCTGGACGGCAGTGTGCGTGGCCCTCGCCCTGATGTTCAACGGGGCGGTGTATTACCTGTATGAGCACCACTGGTTCGGCATCGGTCTGGAATTCGGTCACCCCCTGACCGGCGGAGAGGCGGCCCGGCAATTCTTGCTCGGGTACCTGACCGAGCAATCCCTCAGCCTCGACAACGTTTTCGTGATCGCCCTGATCTTCGCCTACTTTCGCGTGCCGCTCATGTATCAACATCGAACCCTCTTTTGGGGGATTCTCGGCGCCCTGATCATGCGCGGCTTAATGATCGCCGCAGGGATCGCCCTCATCAAACGGTTTGAGTGGATTACCTACGTCTTTGGGGCCCTCCTCATCATCACGGCCGTGAAGATGTTCGTCACCCAAGATAAAGAACTGGAACCGATGAACAACCCGCTGGTCCGGTTAGCCAAACGCATCTACCCCGTCAGCCGGGAGTTTGATGGACAACGGTTTTTCATCCGTCTCGAAGGCCGGCGGGCCATCACGCCGTTGTTCCTCGTCTTGCTGGTGGTCGAGAGCACCGACGTGCTTTTCGCGGTCGATTCCATCCCCGCGGTCTTTGGCTTCACCACCGACCCGTTTCTGGTATTCACCTCCAACATCTTCGCTATCCTCGGCCTGCGCTCGCTCTACTTCGCCCTGGCCGGCATGCTGGAGAAGTTCCGCTATCTCAAGGTCAGCCTGGTGTTCCTGCTCGCCTTCGTCGGGATCAAAATGCTCCTGAAGCACTTCTACGACATCCCCACTCCCGTGTCCTTGGCGATGATCAGCGGCATCCTGCTCGTGGGAGTGCTCGCCTCGGTCGTGAGTACCGGTCGGCGCGAGCGGACCTACGCCGCTGACGCGGGTGATTCCCCGCTGAGCACGCAGAAACCACAGGGCCGGGTTTGATTCCGGATGGCGGATGGGAGGGCTGGGGTGCCCGGAGCTTACGAAGTCTACGTTGGACCTGCTGCGGGCATGGCCACGTCTCTGCTGTGGACGGCGACTTCGTTGCTGTTCACTGCGGCGGCCAAGCGCATCGGTCCGACGGTCGTCAACAGCACCCGGATCGTGGTGGCCATCGTGCTGCTCGGCGTGACCCATCGGTTGCTGGCGGGCACCTGGATGCCGCGCGTCGTGGCCGGGCAGGTGCTTTTCCTGGCGTTCTCGGGCATTGTCGGGCTGAGCATCGGCGACCAGGCCCTCTTCACCGCTTTCGTCGACATCGGAACGCGGCTGAGCATGCTGATCATGACCACCGCTCCGCTGCTCGCGGCCCTCTTCGGCTGGCTGGCGCTCGGTGAGACGCTACGACCTCCGGCTTGGTTTGGCATGGTGTTGACGGTCGGCGGGGTTGGCTGGGTCGTGCTCGAACGACCATCCGGCGCCGCCGGAGGGCGTGCGTCCCATCGAGTTCGGGGCGTCCTGCTGGCGCTGGTGGGGGCGGTCTGTCAGGCGGGCGGGTTACTCCTGAGCAAGGCGGGGATGGGGCATGGGTGGTTGCCGGAGGCACAGCACCTGGCCCCGCAGACGGCCACGCTGGTACGCATGTTCTTTGCCGGACTGGGGGTCATTCCTATTTTAGGGTTACGCCATCTGCGGCAGCGCCGGCGACTGGCTGCCGGCATGGCGCCCCCGCATTCATCGTCGCGCCGGGCCGGGCTGGCTTTCACCTTGGGCGGAGCGTTCGTCGGACCCTACCTGGGGGTGTGGATGTCGTTGGTCGCCACGGACCGCGCTCCGCTCGGGATCGCCCAGACGCTCTGCTCGCTGGCGCCGGTTTTCGTCCTGCCGTTCGTGGTACTGATCCAGAAGGAGCACGTCAGTCCGCGGGCGGTTTTCGGGGCCTTGCTTGCGGTCGGCGGCTCAATCCTGCTGTTCTTCAACCCACGGTGAGCCGGATCAGGGACCGGGGATGGCGGGTCTCAGGTCTCCGGCGCGGTAGTAGCGGGCCGCTGCGTGCAAACTGCAGCCGGAATCGAAGAACGACCCGACCCGGAGGCCCGCGCTGCATCTCATGGTGACTGGAACTACGTGATCGAACCCGGCTAATTTGTAACTCTTATTTATACGCGGCTCCCGAGCGACCCACGACGGCCCCGAGTCATGCGTCGTTGCCCGCAAGGGCAGGGGCGAAGCGTTGACAGGGGGACGTCCAGGCCGGGTATTCAGTGATGGGCATTCCTACTCCGACCGGGTCCCACCTTCATCCGATTCGACTCTACTGGTCTCCGACAAACCGGGTTGGCAGCGCCAGCGCCGCCGTCAACCGGCGCATGTATTCGTGGTGCCGGATTTCGATGGTACCGAACTGCCGCAGGTGGCCGGTCATGAACTGCACGTCCAGAAGGGTCATCCCGCACTGGCTCATTCTTCCCACCAGGTGGACCAGCGCGACTTTCGAGGCGTTGGACACGCGATGGAACATGGATTCACCGAAAAAGGCGCCCCCAAGACTGACGCCGTACAAACCGCCGGCTAGCGCGTCGCCCTGATACGCTTCCACGCTGTGGGCGAACCCCCGCTCGTGCAACGTTGTGTACACGCGGATGATCTCGGGCGAGATCCACGTCCCCTCCGGGCGGTCCGCGCACGCCTCCATGACCGTCCGGAAGTCACGGTTGACCGTCAGCTCGAACCGCTTTTGGCGAGCGACCTGCCGCAGCGTCCGTGGGATGTGAAACGTCGTCGGGTCGATGACCGCGCGCGGATCGGCGGTGTACCAGCCCACCTTTCCCCGGGCATCCGCCATGGGGAAGATGCCCTGCTGGTAGCCCCACAAGACCCGGGCGGGTGTCAGTCGGGCGGACATGGACAGCCGTACGCTTCCAGAATGCCGGGAACTTCCCGCAGGGCATGCACGACGTGGTCGGGGCGCGGGCCGCCGCCCCCCCGCTGGCCCGCCGGCGCTTTCAGCACCGTGACCATGCCGAGTCGACCGGCTCCCCGCACGTCGAGCCTGAGCTTGTCTCCGACGTACACGGTGTTCGCGGCGGCGGAGCCGAGCCGCGCGAGGGCGATCTCGAATATCCGCCGGTCCGGCTTCATATAGCCCACCGCGCAGGAGTACACCCGTATCGGAAAGAAGTCCAGCAGGCCCTCCTCGGCCAGATGCCGGTCCAGGGCCGGCGGCGGCGTGGAGGTGTTCGAGATGATCCCGAGTTTGTACCTGCGGGCACGCAGCTCGGACAGGACCGCGCGGGCGTCGGGGTCGGCCCGACCGACCCGCCGCATCGGCAAACACATCCGCCAGGCCAGTTCCGCGGCGGTGTCGCGGTCCAGGGAGATGCCCAGGGCGTGGTGTTCGTCGATCATGGTCTCGAACAGCCGCATTTCGCGCCGCACCAGCCGCGAACGCACGAACCGCCACGTGATCGTCCAGCGGAGGCGGCGCACGTAGCGACTGAGCGGCGGCAAAGCATGACCCAAGGAAGCGAGATACTCGTGGCCCAGGCGGAACCCTTCGGCGAGATACGGACACGGATCCAGAGAATCAAAGTCGAGCAGGGTGTTCCCCACGTCGAACAGAACCGTGTCGATCCGGCGCCGGGGGGTCCCCAATCCACCATCTCCATTCCGCCATCCGTCCGATCGGTGTAGAGCCGTCCTGTTCTTTCCGGTTTTTCCGATCAACATGTTATGCTTTGCGGCGGTGATAGCGTACCAGGCCGGGATCATGCCCGGCGCTGCGGAACACGCCGCAATCGGGATTGGCCGCCCCGTGTTCCAGCACGTGATAAACGGTTTCCACTTCATCCCCCGCACCGATGGCGGTGGCGATATCCTCGGCGGTCTGAGCTTGATCGAGTGGGAGGGCGTCAAGGATTCGGCGTTGCAGTTCGATGACATGCCCCGCCGCCTTCTTGCCTGCTTCCACACCGGGTTGGTGATAGGCGTTGACGTCGATCAGCGAGGCGTACAGGCCGACCGTGCGTTCATACAGCGTGATCAGGGCCCCCAGGGTCCGGGCGTTCAACTCGGGCAGGGTCAGGGTCATCGAGCCGCGCCCCTTCTCGAACAAGGCCTCCCGCGTGCCGAGCCAGAAACCGTGCAAGTAATCCCCGCTGGTCACGCCGGGCTCGACTTCCAGGGAGGCCCCTTGGCGGTCGCGCAAAACTTCGACGAACGTGACGAAGAAGTTGTGGACGCCCTCCCGAAGCTGCTGCACGTAAGCGTGCTGATCGGTGGAGCCTTTGTTCCCGTAAACCGTGAGGCCCTGGTGCACGGTCTGCCTGCGGCGGTCCCGCTCCTTGCCGAGCGACTCCATCACCAATTGCTGGAGATACCTGGCCAGCAGCGCCAAACGGTCCTTGTACGGAATGATGACCAGGTCTTTTCCACCGCGTCCCTCCGCCGCAAGGTACCACGTCAAGGCCATCAGGGCAGCGGGGTTGGAGAGGACCTGCGGTACGCGGGTGGTCGCGTCCATGTCCCGGGCGCCGGCCAGGAACGCATCCACGTCGATCCCCTGTAACGCCGCCGGGAGCAAGCCGACGACGGAAGTCACCGACGTGCGCCCGCCAACCCAATCCCACATGGGAAAGGCGGCCAGCCAGTGCTCCTGTTGTGCTCGGCCGTGGAGAGCGCTGCCGCGGCCGGTCACTGCGACCGCGTGGCGGGCGAAGTCCAATCCGCCCGCCCGATAGCGGTGGGCGACTTCCACCATTCCGTTGCGCGTCTCCGCCGTCCCCCCGGACTTGGAGATGACCACGGTGAGAGTCCGTTCCAGGCCGCCGAAAAGGCCGGCCAGGGTACGGTCCATGCCGTCCGGGTCGGTGTTGTCCAGAAAGAACAGCCGCATCCGGTCATCCTGGGATCCCAGGGCGTCGGCGATCAACTGCGGGCCCAACGCCGACCCTCCGATACCGATCAGCAGCACGTTCTCGAACCGGTCCGCCACCGCCGGCCGCACTTGCCCGGAGTGAACGTCGCGGGCAAACGTTTTGACCAGGTTCACGGCTTCGGAAATGTCGGCCGCAATCGCGGGAGACGGGGCCCGCGCCGGATCGCGCAGCCAATAATGGCCCACCATGCGGCCTTCATCGGGGTTGGCGATCGCACCGGCCTCCAGCGCCTCCATGTCATGAAAAGCCTTGGCCGTCGCGTCGGCCATGCCCTCAAAGTAATCATCGGGAAACGGCATCCGACTGACGTCGAGTCGAATCCCGGTGTGCCCACAGGTACAGAGATACCGCCGGTAGCGTTCCCAAAGTTGCAGGCGGGTCATTGGTTACCTGTTCGGAGTTGGAGAAGTTGGGCGTTGAACAGGGCCTCGCAGTCACAGTAGGCCCCGTTCCGCATGAGCACCAGCAGGGCGTCGCGCAGCGCGGAGGGGGCGAACTCCTTGACGCCCAGAATCCGGCGGACCGTGGAGAAGTCGCCGGTGCAAACCACCATAGGGGTTTCTCCCAACTCCTCGGCCAGCGCTTCAAAAAACCCCATCTGGATCAACCGTTGGATGACGTGGGGCTCCCGCTCCTGCACGTTGGCGGAGCGCGGCAGCTTGAGGAAGTCCTCCACGGACTCCCGGCTGCCCAGCTCGCACCAGACACAGCCGCGCAGACGCTCCTCGTAAAAACCTTCCGGCACGCTGTGAAAGAGGCGGTGAAAACGTTCTTCCGGCAGGAGATCATCAAAACCGGCCCATCGGAAGGTCAGCGCCGTGCGGTCCCAGCGTGCGCTGTGACCCACTTCGACGGTGATCCCCGGGAACTTGGGGGTCAGCAGCTCGGTAAGCTTCGCCTGGAGTTCCGCATGGACCTTGTTCTTCGGCATGACCGGCGCCGCACCTTCGCATTCACACCTTCGCCCCGGAAAGTTGAGCCGAAAGGGACGAAAAGTGCAAGACTCGCTGCGTCGGATAAAATGCCCCCTGAATGAATCACGGCACGAGCGACACGGCGAGTCCGGCGCTGGGCGAAAGCCGCTACCGGTGGCTTGATCACGCCTGGGTACCGGTCGTGCTTGCGCTGGTCATGGCCGCCCCGTCGGTGCGGGGCGGCTTTCTAAGCGGCGACGACATTCAACTGGTCCGCGATCACGTGCTGGTCAATCATCCGTCGCTCCCGCACCTGCGCGAGCTGTTCTCCATCCCCCACCGAGACCTCTACCAACCGGTTCCCCTGGCGACCTTTGCCTTCAACTTCCTGGTGATTCGGCGGTTGGGCTTGACGCCGACCGCCGCGGGCCCCGAGGCCGGGGCCTGGGTCTTCCACCTGACCAACGTGCTGATCCACGCCTTGAACGCCTGGCTGGTGTGGCGGCTGGTGCGGAAGGTCACGGAGCGGGAGGCCATCGCCCTGGTGGCCGCTTCGCTCTTTGCCGTTCATCCGCTCAACGTCGAGTGCGTCGCCTGGCTCAACGGGCGGATGACGATGTTGTCGGCGACCTTCACCCTGGGGGCACTGCTCGCCGCCCAAAGGGCGTTGGATCGGCCGGGCGTCGCCCCCATTCTTCTGGCGGTGCTCATGGCGGCCTTGGCCATGATGAGCAAAATCAACGTCGCTTTGCCGGTCCTGCTCCTGCTCCTTCCCTTCGTGCGGCGTCAGCGACCTGGGGGACGTTGGTGGATCATGTTCACCGCCGTCACCGTGCTCACCGGGTTCTTCGCGGCGCTCAACGCCTGGCTTTCGCGGGGGCAACTCGTGGCCGCCGAGGAGGTGCTGGAAGGCTCGCGCTGGGTGCGCACCATCCTGTCCCTCGGCTGGTACGTCAGCCGTTACTTTGTCCCGAGCGGTCTGGCCCCCTGGCATCCCACGGAGAAGCTCATCACCTGGGCCCATCCGCAGTTCCTCTCCGCGACGCTCACCGTGGCGGTTTTCCTGGTCGTTACGGCGTTGCTCCTGCGTTATTCGCGGTTTGGGGTGGCGGGTGTGATCTGGTTCCTCGCCACCGTCGCGGTGACCCTGCCGCTAGTGCCCTCGCGCAACCTGATGGTGGCCGAGCGCTACGTCTATCTGCCCGCCATCGGTTTCCACTGGATCGTCGCCGCCGGCTGGGTCTATGCCCTCACCGCGCTGCGCCTTCGACAATCCGCAGGAGAGCCGCTCCCTTACGGTCGCGGTTCGGAAACTGAGGGTCGCGGTCAGACCCCCATAGGGTGGCTGGTTGCGGTGGGGGTGGCGGTGCTGGCGACGCTAATTGGCGTCGCCTGGAAGACGACCGGTTACTACCGGGACGACGTGGCCCGATGCGTCCGCTCGGCGGAGCTTTATCCTGAGCACGCGGGGGTGTGGACGCGGTTGGCCTGGGCCTACTACGATGCCCGGGAGTATGAGCAGGCCGTCCAAGCCGCGGACGTGGAACTGCAACACCATCCCGTGCAGGCCCGCGGCGACGCGTGGCAGGTGCAAGGGATGGCCCGGCTGCGGTCCGGTTCGGTGGCCGATGCTCTTGCCAAGCTGGCGGCGGCTGTGGACCTCGATCCTGCGGACGGCATGGCCCAAGTGCGGTTGGCCACCGCCCTGGCGGAGAGCGGCCGGCTGGACGACGCCATCCCCCACTATCGCCGGGCGGTCGAACTCATGCCCGGCTACAACCCCGGGATCATCGGGTTGGCCCAGACTTATCGCAAACTGGACCGACCGATGGAAGCGGCGGTGATGTTCGAGAAAGCCCTGGTGAATAATCCTTTTGATCCGGTCGCGGCGACAGCCTTGGCCGAAATCGAGTTGAACGGCGGACAGGTGCCCGCCGCCGCAGCCCGACTGGAGAAGCTGCTGAGCTGGATGCCGGAGAACGCGGTGGCGCGGGCCAACCTGGGCCTGTGCTACCTGAGATTGGGACGAACCGACGAGGCCGTCCGGGCCTACCGGGCAGCCCTGGCGTACGACCCGACCTTGGTGCCCCCGCGGCTGAATCTGGCGACGTTGCTGGCGCAGAGAGGCATGGCGGAGGAAGCCGCGGTTCACTTTCGCACCGCGGTCGAGCAGAGCGGCTACGCCGACTCTGCCATCCTGCTGCCCTATAGTGATTTCCTGGTCGCCCAGGGTGATCTGCGTGGTGCGGCGGCGGTCTGGCAGAAGGGGCTGGTCAGACGGCCGGACGATGCCACGATGGTCGCCTGGTACGGCTGGATTTGCGTGTTAGCGGAGCAATGGGAGCCGGCCCGGCAGGTCCGGGCGCGGCTGTCGGAGGCGGGGGGCGAACCCGTCGCGGCGCTGTTGGCGGGGATCATGCTCGACGTCCAGGAGAACCAGCCCGAGGCTGCCGCCGCCGCCACGGCGAGACTCTGCGCGGACGCTTCCGGCGACGCCCGCGAGGCCCGCGACCGGCTCCGGCAGGCGTTGCAGGCCTATTCCAGCCGGCACGCGGAAAACCCCTGGCCGTACTATCTGATGATCCTGCTGCTCAAAGCCGACAGCCGGACCGACGAGGCCCGCCGGGCGCTCGACGCCTTTGAACGGGTCTGTACCGACGAAGGGTGGAGGCAGCGGGCGCGGCTTCTACTTGCCGGGCGGAGTGAAGGCGATTAAAAT
>JBGPAW010000134.1:0-9018 GCA_041480905.1 Phycisphaerae bacterium | reverse complement strand
TGGCAATTTCAGAGCGCCGACGCGAGAATCAAACTCCGCAGACTGTACCCGAAAATTACAGTGGGGTGAGGCACTAGCGGTCCTCAGAAAACCAGAGGCGGACCTGCACATCCTCCACCCCCAGACCGCGGAGATCTGGGACATGCTGCCCCAATACCACGACCGAGCCACCTTGGTCGCGCGTGTCCGTGAAGCAGCACTTTCGAATCCTCAGCCTGTCTCGAACGCCGCGTCGGCCCGCGAACGGGTGAAGAGCGCACATTCCTTAACATGCCGTTGGCTGACCCTGCGGGACGTTCTGGGCGGACGGCCTTAAGCCGGCGTCGACAATCCGCCGATAAGCCGAAATGAAGGTCTACGCGGCCAACGGACGGCGATTCCGCGTGGAATTGGGCCGAGAAGGGCTGGACTTCGTCGTCCGGGTTACGTAGACTAATGATGGCTCCGCAACTCTGATCCCGCAATGCAGACGGTCACCGCAGCGCGCCTTGGGCTGTCCGGACCGACGCTTCTGGGGTATGCGCGCTCGCCACGACCGGCGTTGACGGGAGGTCAGCCATGAACTCACCGACCGACAGCCATATCTCTCCGTTTGTGCCGCCGAATGCCCGGCGCGTGCGGGTGTCCGTCTTCAGCGGCTCCGGCACGGGACAGAACATTGAGCTGCGCCGGGCCGTTTCGCTGGTGGGATCTCGCTCGGGCTGCAAGATCACCCTGCGGCGATCCGACGTCTCGCCGGTCCATTGCGCCATAGTCAACACGGGCGACGAAGTTTACCTCCGCGACCTCCTTTCCCAATCGGGCACCTTTCTCAACGACCTGCCAGCCGAGTGCGAGAAGCTCTCCGACGGCGACATCATCCGGGTGGGTCACTGGGAGTTGGCCGTGGAGATACGGGCCCCCGAAGTCGATGGTGCCACGGGTTCTTCCGTGATGAACCTCGAGCCCGCGCCCACCGTGGTGGCCCTGAAAAACGTGAACAACGGACCGTTGGTCAAACTGCGCCGCGAGATCGGGGTGATCGGCCGACGGGCCGGCGCCGACCTGATCCTGCACGACAAGCAGGCGTCGCGGGCCCACGCCTTGGTGTTCCTGCTGAACGGCCAGCCGGTGGTCTGCGATCTGCTCAGCGAGAACGGCCTGACGATCAACGAGGAACCCAGCAGGTTCGGCGTGCTCCATTCCGGCGATACCCTGGTCCTGGGAGCCTCGAGGGTGCGCGTGGTTATCCCGTCCCCCACCGTTCAGACGCCCCAACCGGAAGGCTCGAGCCTCATCGCCGGCGACACGGCGCTGAGGAACGCCAGCGACCGATCCGACCTGATCGATATCCGCGTCGCCGAAGTCGAACGGGGTTGTTCATAGGGTGAACCATGCTCGACGCAAACGGAATCAGGAGCCTTGCTGGTCCTTGACGTTGCCGTTAGCCCGGATTATTCAAGCTTGCCTCTTCGCGCCTGCCCACGCTCCCCTGTCGCTTGCCTCTCCGCGCCCGCCCCTATCTTCCGGTAGGCGCCCGGAAGAGCGCGCTTGGCGGGATGTCTTGCTTGTTCAGGTCCGGACCGGCGTAACGCACCTCCAGACCCTCGCCTCCGCCGCCCTCGAAGAAAGTCACGCGCACGCCGTGCAGTCCCGCTTTCAGGGCGATCATGCCGGAGTGCTCTCGCGGGGGGTGCAGGCCGTCGTTGTCCACCACCTCCGCGTCGCCGATGTACAGTTTGCTCCCGTCGTCGCTGGACGTGTAGAACGTGTACACGCCGTCGCGCGGCACCCGCACAAAACCGGTAAAGACAAGACCGAAACCGTCGTCGCGGGCCCGCGGCGTCAGGTCGAACGCCTCCGCCGTGCCGGATGAAGTCGGCGTCAGGGCGGCGAAGTCCGGCAGTTTGTTCCACGTACCCTCGTAATAACGATAATCCAATCCCGCGACGACCTGGGGCGGGTTCTCCGGCGTACGCGGTTCAGCGAAGGTGAATCTCGCTCGGGTGATCTGATCGTCGAGCACACCGTTCCGCAGGAAGCGGGCGGCCACCACGGCATCGCCGCGCAGCTCGAAGGGACCGGCGTAACGGGCCGAGCCCTCGCCCGGCGTGCTCCCGTCGAGTGTATAAACCATCTCTGCCTCCCCGCCGCCGGCGGTCAAGCTGACGCGGACCGGCTCGATGAACAGCCCGCCGTGAGGCTCGATGCGGACGGCGGTAAGCTCGTCGTAGAGGGGCCGGGAGGGCGTGGTCTCGGCGTTAGGATCGGCGGCGACGGTCATGGCCAGCACCCGCATGCGCTCCTGGTCCGGCAGCGTCACGGTCCTGGCACCAGGCGGCAGCTCGAGGCCGTACTTGAACAGATAACAGAACACATAAGGTTCGTTCTCGCCGGAGGCGTTGTGCCGGTGCGTGCCGACCCAGGCCACTTCGTCGCGGTCGATGAAGGGCGGCGCCAGGGCGTTCGCGTCGCCGGGCCGGCCCTCGGTCACCAGACCGTTGGATTGACCGACGAACCCCGTGTACTCGTGGACCCACAGACGGCTGGGCCGGTCACCCACGGTGATGGTGCCCGCAGCCGGTCCCTCCACGGCGGCGGCGAGCACGTACAGATGATCGAACTCGCCGGACGGCAGGTCGAGGATTTGGCCTCGGCAGACCAGCGCGTTGTTCTTTTCGGGTTCCGCCGGCCCGAGGGTGAACGGAATGTCCCCGCAGACCACCTTCGCGGGCCAAAGTTCGGCTGGGAAGGTGTGGCCGGCCCCGTCGAAATCGCCGTCGCCCCGGTCAGTATCCGCGCTGACTCCGTCCAGATCGAAGGGCAGCGACACCGACACGGCACGCGGCACGTCGAGTCGCTCCGGCGGCGGAGCGAGCCGGACGGCCAACGTGCGGAGCTGAAAGGGGCGCAGCCCGAGTGTCAGACGACCCTCGCGCACTTCGAGGGCTTCGAGCGCCTCTTCGGCTCCGTTGACCTCGCGGGCGGCCACGATCGGGACCGCGAACGCCACATGCACGTTGCGCGCCGCCAGGCCGCAGGCCTCCTGCATTCGAAGGACGACCTCGTCGGTCTTCTCGGCCTGCTTGAGGGCCAGGACCACGACCTGCGGCGTGCTGATCTTCAGGAACGAGAACCGCTTGCCCAGGGTGCCCGGGTGGGCCGTCGTTTGGAACGTCACCGGCGGCTGGTTGAGCCGGGCCGCCCGTTCGACGACGCGGCCGTCGTACCAGGCCCCGGCATGTCCGCAGACCGCGTACGTCAGTTCGTGCCGGCCCATGTCCTTCTCGATTGTGTTGGGCGAGTGGATCAACGTCAGGCGCAGGGTGTTGTCCGCGGGCCGGTCCCAGCCGTACTTGCAGTCGTTCAGCACGGCCACGCCGTAGGAACCGTCCGCCGCGGTGAGGTCCGCCCATTGCTGGGCCGGGACTTCGTATTTCTTTTCGGTGTTGCTCGGACGTCCGATGACGCCGCAGCCCAGGTCGTAGGTGGCGGTCGTGTTCGCCACCACCAGGGGGAAGGCGGCTTTGAGCAGGGTCTGTGGCGTGTGCCAGTCGATGCGCGTGGCGCACTCGAGCCGGTCCCCCGCCCCTCCAGCGGCTAGGCGGAGACGTTGAGTGAAGGTCGAGCCTGCGGACTCCCGCACCACTTCGAGCGTCGCCCGGACCGGCCCGCTTTCCACCACGCGGATTCTCGCGGGACCACCGACGTACCCATACGGCTCCGCCATCAGGTCTTCGTATTGGATCTCCCACTCGGACCACTGCCGGGGCGCGTCGCGGAGCAGTTGCAGTCGGGCGGGACCGGCCAGCAACTCACGCCCCGCCGTCTTATCGTAGATGTGGCTCACGTCCCCGTTCTCATCCACGCTCACGCGGTAAGCCCCGTTCTCCAGACCCGACTCGTCGGCGCTCAGTCCGGTGGATAGAGTGCATGGCTCCGTCGTCGACCGGACATCGAACACGGCTAGCCCAACCGAGGGGACCCGCGCGAGAAAGAGCAGATTCACTTTTTGCCCGGACACCGAGTTCACCTGTGCGGGAATCTCCTGACCGTCCGGGCCGTACACCCGGACCGTCCGCGGAGCCGCTTCGCGGAAGCGGACCGTGGCCTCCACCACGTCTTCGCGCTCGAACGCCAGCGGATTGAACACCACCACCGCGACGCCTTCGACCCGGGTGTCCATCGCCCGGCTCAACGCCCCCGCGGCGTCGCTCAGCACGGCGGCGAACTGATTCAAGGCGATGATCTCGTCGTTCCAGGAGAACGTATAGGCCTGCGGGAGGCTCGTTCCGGTCAGATCGTCGTGAAACTGATGCCAGAGGAAGCGGACCCACGCCGCCCGCAACTTGTCCTTCGGATAGGTCGCACCCCCCAGCCAGTCCGCCGCCACCGCCGCCCGCTCGGCGGCGTCGGCCAGTTGCTCGTTCTTGCGGTTCCATCGCTTCATGGCGGCTTGGGTGGAGTAGCATCCCGTGCCATGACGTGTCATCAAAAGCTCGCCCCGGTAGCGGGGCAGCCGGGCGATCTGTTCCGGCGTGAGGTCGCGGTAGAGCTGGTCCGCCGGCGCACTGCGCACCCGGATCGGCCCGCCGGCGGCGATAGACTTCTCCAGCCACTCGACGGATTCCTCGTCCGGGGCGCCGCCGATGTCGCCGACCCCGAAGTACTTATAGCCCACGTAAGCCCCGGACTGACTACCCAACTGCTCCACGCGGGTCAGCCATTCGCCATTGGTGCTGAGGTCGCCGCGGATGTTGCTGTCATACGCGCCGGGTTTGAGGGCGGTTACGACCCCTGCCCCGTCCACGCCCTCCCACACCCCGATGTCGAAGGGGATTTCGATGGCCGAGCCCCAGGTGAGCTTCTGCGTGGAGAAGCCCTTCAGCCCGCAGTGGGCCGCCACCGTCGGCAGGGCGTACCCGAAACCGAAGCAATCGGGCAGGAAGATGTCGCAGCTTGTTTGTCCGAACTCGCGCTCGAAGAAACCGTTGCCGTACAGGATCTGTCGGATCAGCGACTCGGGAGCGGGGATATTCACGTCGCCGGCATCGACCGAACTGCCGCACACGTGCCATCGGCCCTGCGCCACGTACTCCCGCAGCCGGGCGTAGTCCTCCGGGTAGTACTCCTTCGCCAGCATGTACCGGAAGGCCCCCTCGAAGCTGAACACGTAGTGGGGGAACTTCTCGAAGAGGGCGAAGTTGCCGCGCAGCGTGGCGGGAACGTACTGCTCGATGGTGTCCTGAATGGTCCACAGCCACTGGGTGTCCAAATGGGCCGTAGCCGTAACATACAGGACCGGTTGCGGCCGAGACTCGGGTTGAGAAGTCGCCGCCGGCGGTGGCGCCGCCCCCGTCGGTACGGCCGACCCCAGCGCCACCATGATCCCTCCCCAGCGTGCCCAGCGGTGGGACCTCCTCGCCCAACCGGCCCTCCCCACTTCGCTCCTGGTCTCCCGACCCCGCCACGTCGGCGCCCTTCGCATGCTGGGTTCCTCGCGCTCCGAAGGAATCGTTTTGCTCAGTCCATCGGGTCTTCCGGCGGCGGACTCCAGCAGCTCACGCACCGCGGCTCAAACGCCTCCGGCCCGCCCACCAGGTTGCCCCCCACGATCGGCGCCGTCCGTTGGGTGTGGTCCGCGGGACGCCCGCATCGGGCGCACACCGCCCGCTTCAACCACACCGCGTCCGCCCGTTCTCGCAGACGGTTGACCACCGCAAACGGCCGACCCCAACTGTCCAGGTCCAAGGCGGTGACCACCACGGTGCAGCCCCGTTCGGCCAACTCCGCGCAAACCTCCGGCAAGGAGGAGTCGAAGAAATGACCCTCGTCGATGCCCACCCACTTCGTCCCGGGCGGTACCTGTTGGGGGATTTCGGCGGCTCGCGAAACGGTGATGGCCACATGGCGCTCCTCCCGGTGGGTGACGATTTCCGTCCTCGAATAGCGGTCGTCGCGGCAATGTTTGATTAAGATCACTGCGTCGGGCGCGACCCCCCGCACCCGGCGCAGCAACTCCTCCGTCTTGCCGCTGAACATGCACCCCCAGATCAGCTCGACCTTCCCTCGACGCCTCTGCCCTTGACCCTGGGCGTCAAGGATCCGGGCCTCGGCATTCTCTTCCTCAATCTGCAATCCGCAATCCGCAATCCGCAATGGATTTGCGCCTCCGGGTGAGCTTCTCAACTCGTGCTGCTCGTCGCCATCGCCGCCTGGGCCGTGTAGCTCAGCACCCCCGCCGCCACGTGCGCGTAGCGCCGCCGGAACGCCTCCGGGTCCATCTTCGCCGCCGCCGCCAGCTTATGCAGTTGCTCGGGGTTCTCGAAGTCGCTCTTTTCCAGCCGGATCATGTAGGCCCGGGCCACAATGTAGCTGTACGAACTCACGTCCACCGTCCGCACCCGAGTCCGGTTCGTCGTCGGATCGATCATCTCCTCGAAGAACATCGGCACCAAGTTGCCGCTCTGCAGCGTCACCATCACCCCGTGGTGTCCGTCCGCCACCCCTTCCAGGATCAAGCGGATCGCCCCGTGGCCCAGGTCCCGGCAGTACGCCATGTCGAACGGGATGGGCGCGGCGCAGCGCAGCTCGTAGCCCATCGTCTCCGACACCACCGTGATCTTGTCCCCCCGCTCCGCGAAACGCTTGGTCAACTCGTATTTCAGAATGTCATCCAGGGGCACTTCTGCCAGGCGCGGATGCCCCGCGGCGTCGGTCGGCACCTCCCGGCCCAGAATGCGGGACAGTTCCACCACGTCGCCCAGCTTGTAGGCCAGACCCTCCGCCACCACCGCCACCCCATCCCGCCGCCCCATCACCCGCCGCTTAAGCACCGCCCCCTCGAGGATGTCGACGATGTCGGACACGGTGGTGCGGTCGGGAAACTCCTCCGGGATGAGCGTCAATGTGGCCCCCGCGGCCTTCCCGACCCCCAGCGCCAGAAACCCCGCGTTACGTCCCATGGTCACCACGATGTACCACCGACCCGTGGAGCGTGAGTCTTCCATCAGGTTGGCGCACAGCGTCGCCCCCAGGTTCCGCGCCGTCCCGTATCCGAAGGTCTGAATGTCTCCCGGCAGCGGCAGATCGTTGTCGATCGTCTTAGGTACGTGCACCACGCAGATCTTCCCCGCCGACCACTGCGACACGAACCGCGCGCTCAACGCCGTATCGTCTCCGCCGATGGTCAGCAGGTGGGTCACCCCCATGTTCACCAGGTGGTTGAGCGCCGTGCTCAGTTTCTTCTCGTCCGGCTCCGCCTTCACCGACTCGCCCAGCTTGGTATCATCCAGCAAGTTCGTCCGCGCCGTACGCAGGATCGAACCGCCCGTGAAGTGGATCCGAGCCACGTCCGCAATTCGCAGCGGCACGACATGCTCCGCCGGGTCGAATCTCGGCGTCACCAGGTGCGCAAATCCGTCGTAGATTCCATGCACCTCGAACCCCTCGTTGATCGCCCCGATCGACGCCGCCCCGATCACCGCGTTGATGCCCGGTGCCGGTCCCCCGCCCACCAAGATGGCCAGATGTCTCTTGCTCATCCGCGTTATCCTCCCTGACGCCGGGACCAGTATATCCACGATAGCCGGTACCCGGAAAGTGTTGCTTCCCGGCCCGGCCAACGGTCCAGACTTGATGACCAGGGCTCCCGGCCGTTTTTTCCGTCCCTCTCCCTCAGGTGGCGTCACCCCTCGTGGGCGACAAGGAAACCTACCGCCGCCCCGTGTAGCGTCGCCCTCTATGGGCGGCGCGAAAGTCGAGTCGGTGGGAGAAGGCGAAGCCTACGAGGAGGCTACGCTTATCGTTTGGACTTCTTGGTCTTCCTGGGGGGCTTGGCGGCCGCTCTTTTAGCGGCGTTTTTCGTCACCTTGATTTTGGCCGCCTTTTTCTTAGGCACCTTCTTCTTGGCCACCGGCTTGCCACCCTTGGGAACGGCGCGTTTCTTCTGGGCGGGGGTTTTCGCGCGCGTCGCCGCTTTGGCGGCGGTTCTCGAGGTCGAGGGCTTCTTGGGGGGCGCCGTGCGGAGCGGCCTTGGGGCGGCCCGTGCCGGACGCCTATCTTCCAAAGCGGCCTGGGCGGCGGCCAGCCGAGCGATGGGCACGCGGAAGGGGCTGCACGACACGTAATCCATGCCGACACGATGGCAGAACTTGACCGATTCCAGTTCGCCGCCGTGTTCGCCGCAGATGCCGATCTTCAGATCGGGCTTCACCGTACGGGCCCGGTCGATGCACCAGCGGACCAGCAGTCCGACCCCTTCCTGATCCAACGAATGGAACGGATCGTCGGGGAAGACGGCGACCTTTCGCTCGTCCACGTACGCGGGGAGGAACTTACCGGCGTCATCGCGCGACAATCCCATGACCATTTGCGTCAGGTCATTGGTGCCGAAACTGAAGAAGTCGGCCACCGCGGCGATTTTGTCACCCAGCAGGGCGGCCCGCGGCGTCTCAATCATCGAACCGACGAGGTAGTCCAGGCTCTCGCCGGCCTCCGCCAGGATCGCGTCCGCCACCGCGCGCGTGCGGTGGACGAGAATGCGGAGTTCCTCCGCCGCGATGGTCAGCGGGATCATGATCTCCGGCTGCACGGTGACGCCGCGGCGCTGGCAGTCGATGGCCGCCTCGATAATCGCCCGCACCTGCATATCCAGGATTTCCGGGTAGGTCATGCACAGGCGACAGCCGCGGTGCCCGAGCATGGGGTTGGTTTCGTGCAACTGCTCGGCGCGGGCGCGGATGGTGTCCACGTCGATGTGGGCGTATTCGGCGAGGCGCTGCATGTCGGCTTCGCTGTACGGCAGAAACTCGTGCAGCGGCGGGTCGATCAGGCGAATGGTCACCGGCTTGCCGTCCATGGCCTCGAAGAGACCCTTGAAGTCGTCCCGCTGATAAGGGAGCAGTTTGTCCAAGGCGGCCACGCGAGCCTCCTCCGAGTCCGCCACGATCATCTCCTGCATGGCCAACCGGCGCTGCTCGGTCTCGAAGAACATGTGCTCGGTGCGGCACAGCCCGATGCCTTCGGCGCCCATCTCCA
>JBGPAW010000133.1:0-9030 GCA_041480905.1 Phycisphaerae bacterium | reverse complement strand
GCCTGGCGCCGTCCACGAAGTGCTCGGAATCGATTCTGCCTGCGGTCTCGGCCATGCTCTACGCCGCCGCAGGCTGATCCTTGACGCCCATGGCCCTTGTCCGGCAAACTGCCAACCGGCCATAAAAGGGCCAAACCCCAGTCCTCCGCCCCGGTAGGGGCGGAGGGGGGTCGTGGGAACCTCTCCCACGGGTTTCGCGTCATGAGTCCCGAAGCCTGAGTGCTGAGTTCCGAATCCCGGCTCCTATCCCCCGATCTTGCCGCCCCATGTTCGGCCGGTTCCACGTGCATCCGCGTCATCTGCGGCTTCTCTCCCCGAACTTGCCGCCGCTTGACCGGGTGCAGACCGTTCCGCCGCGCTGAGGAGCGGAGGAGATTTCGAGTCTCGACTCTTTGGCTTCTTGACTTTTCTTCTCGATCTGCGTTATCTGTGAAATCTGCGGACCGTCTGGGTTTTCGACTTTCGGCGTTTCGGCTTTTTGGCGTTTCTTTTCGATCACGCGCCAAGGACTATGAACAGGGATTCCGTGCGCGGCCCGGGGCGCCACCAGCCACAGACACCCCCCCCAAGGCTTGTGGTTATCTCACCTCTTGCCTCTTGCCTCCTGCCTCTTGCCTCTTGCCTTTCTTCCCGCCTCCTTGCCTTCCTCCGCGCAAACCTGTTTCACGTGAAACACGCTTCACAGTCCCACTTGAAACACGCCAAATCTGTTTCACGTGAAACACCGTTCGCAGTCTCACTTGAACAGCGCTTTCACGTGAAACGGGTGTTCGTCACCCACTTGTCTGCCGATAGGCAGCCATGGCGCGACGCCGCACAAGCCATGTGGCGTCGGAGTTTATCCCCGGCGCCACATAGATCTTCACGCCCACCGCCCTCCGCCGCGCCGCTCGGGCGGGTGAATCACTGCCCGAACCACATGAAATCCATCGGTTCCGCGCCCTTGGGCTGTTGGGGAGCCTTGACGGGTCGCGCCGGCGTGATCTGGAAGAACACGAACGCGGTCAGACCGGTTCCGGTCGCGTCCACCTGCATCAACGCGGGGCCTTCGGCGTCCGTCGTGAAGGTCACCGCGGCGTTGCCGTTCGGGTCGGTCATGAGCGCCGTGCTCGTACCACCCGGCGTGCTGCCGTTAGTGAAGGTGTAGTTCCCCGTGAGCCCCGGCCCGCTCAGCTTGGTAAAGACGATTTCCCAATCGGGAACCGGGATGAACTGGGCCTCAAGCGTAGCCTGGATGCTTCCATTCCCGCCGACCGGAAGCTGTTTGTTCTGACCTCCCGGCCCTTGGGTATGGAGTTGGTCGATGCACGGCGGGACCGGACAGGAGGTGGTCCCGGCGCCCATGAACTGCCCGCCCTTCTCTTCGCAGCAACTTTGCACCATCGGATGCCGGCACGTACCGTTGGGGAGGCAGCAAGCGCCCTCCGGCTCACACTTCGTCCCCTCACCCAGAAAGGTCCCCCCTCCGGGTGGCGAACAGCGAGGCCATTGATTCGGATCGCACCACTCGGGCAACCCGGCTTGCTCACAGTACATCTTTGTCGTTTGGATGCACGAACCGTCCTCACAACAACAGGCGCCCAACTGACAGAAGTCCGGGATACTGTCGGCGTTGCAGTCTTTGCCGTTATGGCGGAACTTGTCATGGGCTCCTTTCTTCTGGTTGGTCAGGTTTTTCCGCTCGGCTTCCTTGTTTGGAGCACACTCGGCTTGCCCGCCGCCGGGCAATACCTTGAGGCCGCCGCGCGTGTTGCCCGAACCGATCGTCGTGCCGGACGGCCCGCAGGTCCCGTCGAACTGGATACCCGAGCCGAAGTTCACGTCTCCAATTTCCACCGGGTCAATATGCCCCGCCCCGATGAACACCCAGTAATTCGGTTCGTTATCCTCGTTCACGAGTACTAGATCGTCGCAGACACCGGGGTATTGCGGATCACCACAATCAAGCACCAACGTGGGACTTCCTCCCGGACCGGTAAAGTAGAACCGCGGAACCACCAGGAAGGACGCGAAGAAATAGCCGCCGTCCTGCTCGTCACGCGTGAGCGTCATCTGCCCCATCTGCGGCCCCGAATTGGGCGACAGGCAGGCCCGCCCCGTCCATTCCTCCGTGTAGCTTCCGAAATTCACCGTGAGGGTTCCCACCAAAGACAGGGCGAGGATTTCGATGTCCACCGTGTCCGCGCCGCCCACGTCCAGGGGTACCGTGTCCTCCAGCCGCCGAACGATCGTGTCGCACCCCTCCAACACTCCCGGCGGGTTGGTGTCGAGAGGCGCCCCCCCAAACACGATGGTGCCCTCGAACGGTTCCGAGCCCGGTCCAAAGAAGTCCGCCGGGATGGGACTACCGCTAAATGAGTAATAGGCCCCGTCGGGATCGGTCATCCAGCAATCGTCCGCGCTCACCACGACTTCCGGCACGGCGAACACCGGGCCCGACGCGGCTAGCAACAGGACAACGGTGATGCACGCGATCGGCCGCAGGCCCATCCGGGACGTCCTCCGGCCTGCCAGTCCAACCAGCGCCAGCCCGAACAAGAGCAGCGAGGAGGGCTCGGGGGGGATGATGCGCTTACTGCTGATGGTCTCGTCGAAACCGGTACCCGTGCCGCCCGGCGGCAGGGGATCCGGGAGCGGGCCCGGCAGGTTGCCCCCGTCGGGGATACCAATCCCGAAGCCGTTGTTCGCATTGCCGACCGGCGTGCCGTAGAAGGCCTGGGTCATTGTCCGGCTTGACGTCTGGATGGTCAGGATCAGGGTATCTATGGCGAACATGGCGTCGTCGGTGTCGGTGAACAGGACGTCAATGCCCACCTGACCGCCCGCCAGCGCCGGGAAGAACCACGGATCGACCTGGGCCGACACCCAGCCGGTCTCCAAGGGTCCTTGGGCCAGTTGGGCCGGGGCGGGCCAGGCCGCGGTTCCAAAGAGATCGTCTGAGAGATCGTCCGGCGGCAGCCCGGTACTCAAGTCAGTTAACTTTGTGAAATTAACTTCATGGCCCGCGATGGTCCGGTGGGCCGTCAGGGCCGCGAAGTCCGCCGAGAACGAGGCGGACACGATCGGCTCAGCGATCGGATCGTAGGTGAACGCCGCCGCGGAGACGACCGAGACGGTAATCAGTACCAGTAACCCGGCCCATGCGACCGCGCTGAAGCCCAACGAATCAACGCGCTGGTTTTGAGAAAATAACATGACCATCTCCTCCTAGAGATCTGACATCGAATAACCACAGCCCCCGATGCTCGCCCGTAGCATCACCGGCCCTTACACTCTCACTTTACGACGTGCCCTACTGCGGCACAGGTTTACCGCAGGCCCGACAGGGAAAAGAAAAGACGCCCTTACAGCGTCTCTCTCCAATCCCCAACTTCCGACACTCTGATAGCCAAGCGTACAGTTGTGCTTAAACGCCCGATATACGTACTCTTCTAATATAACACCTCTTACGTGGTTGTGCAAGTGAAATGTGGCGGCCCGGCGTCAAAACGCCCGGCGATATGGCCGGCACCCACCAGGGCCAGCGGGGCACCGCTGGCCGGCTCACTCTTCCAGCGACTGCTCAATACGGTTCAACCGCTCCCGCAACTCCGGGGGCAGTTGGGAGCGCACCGCCTGGTCGATCAGACCAACACCGAGCAGGTCGCCCACGTGCACGCGATCAATGTCCCGGTAGGACGTGAGCTTCATGCGAACCAAAGCGGGCAAGTCCAGCACCCAGAATCCTTCGGGGTCCCGAACGGCTTCGCTAACTGCCGGTGCGGGCTGAACATACGATGGTCGGACCCGTTCCTCAGCCCAGACCACGTGGACACCCGCGCGTCGACTCGGTTCATCTGGGTCCAGGAAAACGAGGAGCCACCGGAGATCGTGGCGCTCAAAGCCCAAGGCTTGCATCACCTGGCAGAGCCGATCGAGGTCGGCCCTTTGCACGAGCAAATCCACATCTTTCGTAGCACGGGTGGCGCTGGGGTCCGCTCGGGCCACCCAACTGGCCACGGCGTTGCCGCCGACGACGGCGTAGGGGATGCCCGCCGCGTCGAGGGCCGCCGTCACTCGCCTGAGCCGCTTCTCGACGCGATCCACCGCCATCACATAAGCTCGAAAAGACAACGTATTCACGGTCACGGCGCGACCTCCCCGCCGCTTCATTACAACTGGACCAGCGGTCCGTAGGTCTCCGGGCGGCGGTCGCGGAAGAACTGCCAGACGTTGCGGACCTCGCGGATCTGATCCAGGTCCAGGTCGCCGACCACGATGTCATCCTGAGCGCGCTTGCCTTCAGCGATGATCTGCCCGCGGGGGTTGCACAAGTAGCTGGTGCCGTAAAACTCGCCGATACGCCAGGGGTCCTCAAAGCCGGGGCGGTTGATGGCGCCCACGAAGTACTGGTTGGCCACCGCGTGGGCCGGCTGCTCCAGCTTCCACAGGTACTCGCTCAGGCCGGCCACGGTGGCGGACGGGTTGAAGACGATCTCGGCCCCGTTCAAGCCCAGCGCCCGGGCCCCTTCGGGGAAGTGGCGGTCGTAGCAGATGTACACCCCCACCTTGCCGACTTTGGTGTCGAAGACGGGATAGCCCAGATTGCCCGGCCGGAAATAGAATTTCTCCCAGAAGCCCGGGGCACAGTGGGGGATGTGCATCTTGCGGAACTTGCCCAGATAGGCGCCGTCGGCATTGAGCACCGCGGCGCTGTTGTAATAGAGTCCCGGCAGGTCTTCCTCGTACATCGGGACCACCAGCACGATCTTGTGCTTCTTGGCCAGGTCGCACATCAGCCGCGTGGTCGGGCCCTCGGGAATCTTCTCCACGAAGGCGTACCATTGGGGATCCTGCTCGGCGCAGAAATAAGGCCCGTAGAACAGCTCTTGGAGGCAGACGATTTGTGCTCCCTTGGCTGCCGCCTGGGCGATGAGGGCCACGTGCTTGTCGATCATGGCGGATTTGATTTTGGCCACGCCTGAAGTGGCGGGTTCACAAAGGGTCGCCTGGATCAGTCCGGCCCGCACGATTCTGGGCATGAGTTTCTCCCGTACGACGGAGTAGAATCCGCATTAGTCACACTTACGCCTTCTGAAACGCCTTCCATCCAACTCCGAGTTGACGAACCACTGCCCGGATCGTTCCGAGCTTAAGAACGTGTTTAGGAAGCCTTTCCGTCGCCCCGCCGGGGCTTAGGATTCGCCGGCCAGCCTACCCAGGGCTCGCTGCGCTCGCCCTGGGCTTTATTCCGACGCCGCTTCGCGGCTGTAGGCGGCCGACGGGAGGACATCGTCCCACGGCTTCTTAAACACGTTCTAGGATTCCGACCTCCCCAATCCGGCAAGACCGCTACGCGGTGTATACTTGGATTCAACCACTTGCGATGCGAGCCTCCGCCGCGTCGCGGAAGTTCCTCGCAACCCAGCGCACGGGATTCATCGCCTATCGCCTCCCCGGCCGGCGCCGGCTGGCTGCCGCGCCTCGTTTTCTTCCGCGGCGGCGGCCTTGGCGGAGAGCTTGATCCGCCCCTGGGGGTCGATGCCGATCACCTTGACGCGCAGCAGGTCACCGATCTGGCACACGTCGGTGACGCTCTTGACGTAACCCTGGGACAACTCACTGATGTGGCAGAGCCCGTCCTCGCCGGGGATCAATTCCACAAAGGCGCCGAAATCCTTGATGCTGACCACCTTGCCCTCGTAGATGCGCCCGACCTGCACCTCCTGGGCGACGGCCTCCACCATGGCGCGGGCGCGTTCGCCGCCGGCGGCGTCGACGCACCAGATCTGGATGGTGCCGTCGTCGTCGATCTCCACGCGGGCCCCGGTTTCGGCTTCGATGCCCTTGATCCCCTTGCCACCGGGCCCGATGACCTTGCCGATCTTGTCGGGGTTGATCTTGAGGGTGAAGATGCGCGGGGCGTAGTCGCTGATCGAGGCGCGCGGCTTGGGCAGCACGGCGAGCATGTCCTTGAGAATGGCCATCCGGGCCTCCTTGGCCCGCTCCAGGGTTTCGTGGACGATCTCCTTGGGCAACCCGCGGGACTTCAGGTCCAATTGAATGCCGGTGATACCCCGTTGCGTACCGGCCACCTTGAAATCCATGTCGCCGAAATGATCCTCCTCGCCGAGGATGTCGGTCACCAGCACGTGTTTGTGGTCGTCGTGGAACATGCCGATGGAGATGCCCGCCACCGGGTGGCGGATGGGGACGCCCGCGTCCATCAGGGCCAGCGTACCCCCACACACCGACGCCATGGAACTGGACCCGTTGGACTCCATCACGTCGGAGACCAGGCGAATCGTGTAGGGAAACTCGTCCGGGGAGGGCAACACGGCTTCCAGCGACTTCTCCGCGAGTTGCCCGTGGCCGATCTCGCGCCGCGTGACCGCCCCGACCCGCTTGACCTCGCCGGTGCAGATGGGCGGGAAGTTGTAGTGCAGCATGAACTTCTTGCTGTACTCCTCGATCAGCCCGTCCACGATCTGCTCGTCCCGCGTGGTGCCCAAGGTGGCCACCACCAGGGTCTGGGTTTCTCCGCGGGTGAAGATGGCGGAACCGTGGACCCGGGGCAGAACCGCTACCTCGGAGGTGATCTTGCGGATCTCGTGCAGGCCGCGCCCGTCCGGGCGAAGGCCCCGTTCAAGGACCATCTCGGTGACGACCTCGCCTTCGATCTTGTCGAGCAGCTCGCGGACCACCTCCCGCGGGAATTCGGGCTTCTTCACGTCCTCGGGGCAGAATGCGTTCAACGCTTCCTCGAAAACCGCGTCGATGGCCTGGTAGCGCTCCTGCTTGCCGACGATGTTCTTGCACTCCGCGATGCGACCTTTGTAGCCCTGGCGCACGCGGGCCAGCAGGTCGTCGGTGGACGGCGGCGGGGTCCATTCCTTAGGGACCCCGGCCTGGGCGGTCAGTTCCACGATCATCGCGCACACGGTTTTGATGATGTCGTGTCCGAGGTTGATGGCCTGCACCACCGCGTCCTCGGGCACTTCGTGCGCGCCGACCTCGATCATGTTGACCGCGTCCCGGTGGCCGGCCAACACCATTTCCATGTCGCTGTATTCCATCTGGGCGAAGGTGGGGTTGACGACCAGTTGGCCGTCCACCCGGCCGATGCGCACCGCTCCCGTAGGGCCCTCGAAGGGGATGCGGGACAGACACAGCGCCGCCGAGGCCCCGATCATCGCCAGGATGTCGGGATCGTTCTGCTGGTCCGCCGACAACACCATCGCCTGAATCAGCAACTCATCCTTGTAGCCTTCGGGGAACAACGGCCGGGTCGGCCGGTCGATCATCCGCATGGTGAGGATTTCCTTGTTCGTCGGCCGCCCTTCGCGTTTGAAGAAACCGCCGGGGAACTTCCCGGCGGCGTAGACCTTCTCGCGGTAATCGACGGTCAAAGGAAAAAAATCGATGCCTTCGCGGGGTTTCCCGGTGACCACCGCCGCCAGCACGACCGTGTCCGCGTACCGCACCAACGCCGCCCCCGCTGCTTGCTTGGCCAGATGCCCCGTCTCGATCCGCAGCGTCTTCCCACCGATCTCACGTTCAACTGCTATCATTGCCATCACACCTTCCCGCCACGACTTCCGTCACTCAACCAAGAAAAAGGCACGAGCCGGAGTCTTCCTCCCTCGTGCCGCCCGCCAAACCCAAATCCGAACCGACCAATCTGGTAACCTGTTCATGCCGTACTCGATGGCTCCACACCCCATGCCGAGTCCGTCCCGCACTCGCCGAGAGCATCGTCTCGGCAACGGGACGGTGGGGGAAATGCTCTCGTCGCGCTACTTGCGCAGGCCCAGCCTGGTGATGAGGGCCTGGTAGCGATCCCGATTCGATTGGGTCAGGTACTTCAGCAGGCTGGAGCGTCTGCCCACCATCTTGAGCAGACCGCGCCGGGAAGCGTGATCCTTCTTGTGAAGCTTCAAATGCTCGGTCAGTTCGTTGATCCGGGTGGTGAGTAAGGCCACTTGGACCTCTACGGAACCCGTATCACCTTCGTGCCGGGCGTAATCACGGATCAGCGTACCTTTGCCTTCTGCGGTCAACGTCATTCGCGGTGCTACCTTGTACCAGCACAAACCCTCACTTCACCAAGCGGTCACCTTTGCCTACCGGCGTCTCTCAGCCGATCCACAACCTCGCTAACCTAACGTCTTTGCGGCGACACTGCAACCCCCCCCCGCCGGCAAGCGAACGAGCGACCGGGATTAAAGTGTGAGTGAAATGGGCGACTAGGCACCGAGGAGGCGCTCGGCAGATTGCAACAACCGCTCCATCCGGAACGGCTTGGTGATGTAATCGTCCACGCCCAAAGTTTCCGCCCAGGCCTGGTGCCGCTTGCCCTGGTTGCCGGTGATCATGATGATCGGGCGGCCCGAATCGTCGTTCCGCTTGCTCTTGAGTTTTTCGAGCACCAGGAATCCGCTGCGCTTGGGCAGCATGGCATCGAGCACCACGAGATCGGGGCAGAGCCTGAGCGTCATTTCCACCGCCGCATCTCCATCCGCGGCGGTCAAGACCGAAGCTCCTGAGTTCTCGAACAGCACTCTCATCGCCGCGACGATTTCCGGATCATCGTCGACCAGCAACACACGTTTTCCGTCCAGTGGTTCCGCCACCGTTTGTCTCCTTCAGTTCCTCCGGGCGCTCGCGCATGTAGGGCAGTTCTATCTAGTATAGGAATCGAGTCGGTCCGTTGCAACTGCCACGGGTCCGTAACAGTCCTGTAACGAATACGACCCGCTCCGAACCTGCCCGCCGGAGGCACGCTCCGGGCTGCCGACGGATTCCCAAGACGCCTTGACTCCGGTATCATGCGGCTGAATGGGGTTATCTACCCCACGAACGCCAGTAGCTCGTTGGGCGAACATCGAAAGACTCAAGGACGAACCGCGACCGTCAGAGCGCGGTCTGAACATGGTGAATTGCGGATTGCGGATTGCGGATTGGCGGCGTCCTCAGCTCTTACGGAACAAGGGATGGGTGGGCGCGCTCGCCTTGATGTCGATCGTCTCGGGGGGGGGGACCCGGGGAGGG
>JBGPAW010000132.1:0-9057 GCA_041480905.1 Phycisphaerae bacterium | reverse complement strand
CGCATGTCGGCCAGACTCGGCGAGGACGAACGCTCACTCAGTATGCACAGACCCGCCCCGCCCCGCTCACGCAGGGCCCCGAAGTGCCCGCGGACAAAGACCGCAAACTCGTCCCACGTGCGGGTGATCGTCCCGTTGCTCTCCCGCTGTCGGATGACCCGGCTGCGGTCCGGATCGTAGAGCTCCAGTATGCTCGCCTGGGCGAATGCGTCCGATGATCCCTGGTTTGTCGGATGCAACGGATTGCCTTCGACCTTGATCGGCCGACCGTCATAGCTGGTCACCAGCAATCCCTGGGCAGCCCCTCCCAACTCCATCGCTGTCGCATATTGCACCGGCACACCGGGCACCCGACCCTCCGGCTGATGCGCGTATGGGGCGATCTTCTCCTGCGGCCAGCGACACCCGGTCAGCCCGGCCAAAGCCGCCGAAGCACCCATCAGCTTCAAAAACTGCCGGCGCGTCGGCCCCGACAGCATCTCCGGGGCCACGCTGGGGAACTCCGCCTCGACGAACGCGCGGAACTCCGCTGTGTCGTCCAGTTCCTCCAGACTTCGCCAGTACGCTTTCCCCGTCTCCCGGTCTTTGAAGTGACTGGACGCGCATCCGTGCGCTGAAACAGAGCCCCAAGCGCCAGCGCGGGGTTCGCCTCCCGTCGCTCGCGCTCCGGGCTCAGAGGAGAGGGCGATGGTCTGCGCGCGCCGACTTAACGATGGCATGTATTGCAATCCGTCGAGGGGTGGATGTTGTACTGTTCGGCTAGCCTATGCCCCTCTGCCGAGTCTGCGGGCTGCCAGCTCATGTCCGTGATCTTGTCCAGCGGCCGAAGGTGCGGCTCCGGGTTCCGGTGGCAGTCCAGGCACCAGCCCATGCTGAGCGGCTCGGCTTGGTACACCACCTCCATCTTGTCCACCCGCCCGTGACACGACACGCATCCGACGCCGCGACGCACATGGGCGCTGTGGTTGAAGTAAACGTAGTCGGGCAGATCATGCACCCGGATCCATTCGAGCGGCATACCCGCCGCTGCCTCAGTGTCGTAAAATCTTTCACGAACAGGAGTTAGCTTCTCACTCCCGCGCCGGATGTTGGCGTGGCAGTTCATGCACGTCTGCGTGGGAGGGATGGTCGCGTTCGCCGCAACTTCAACGGCCGTATGACAATAGCGACAGTCGATCCCCAGCTCGCCCGCGTGTAAAGCATGACTGTATGGAACGGGTTGCTTGGGGGCGTAGCCCACGTCCGTCGTCCGCGGCGAGGCCCCATAAGCGAACATCACGATCACATACAGCGGCACCCCGATCAACAGCACCAACAAGGCCGGGCGCAGGCTGTTGGCCCATCTTGGGAAAACGAATCCATCCATCTGTCCGACCTGAAACCCCTGCCAGCTAGTCGGCGGGATACTATTCGGCCCCCGACGGCTGGTCAAGCGACGTTAGACTTGCACTGAACCGCCCTCAGGCCCGGCGAAACGTAGGCTACTTGCGGACCCGGGCCACCACCTGACGCTCCGACCCCAGCAGGGTCTTGAGGGCCTCCGCCGGATCCTCGACCGCCCGCAGGGCCTCGAGCGTCTCCTCGTCGAGCATCCGCACCAGCCGGGCCAGCACCCGCAAGTGGTACCGGTCGTCGTGGTTGCACAGCAGGAAGAACAGGTCCGTCAGCCGGTGATCGGGCGAACCGAAGACAATGCCCGCCGGCACCCGCGCCATGCAGATCACCGGCTCGGCCGTGGCGTACGGCAGCGGTTGGCGCGGGTGTGGGATGGCCACCCCGTTGGGCAACGCCGTCGAGCACATCTGCTCCCGCTGTTCCACGGCGTCGAACAGGCCCTTCTCATCCCACAGCAGGCCGGTACGTTCCACCAGCCGCACCAACTCACGCAGGACGGAGTTCTTGGTCTTGGCCGGCAGGTGCAGGTCGATGCCCTCCACACCGATCAAGTCCGTGACGATCAGCGCTTGGGCATCGGCGGGGTCCTCACTGCCCATGGCCCGTTCCACCTGGATCAGGCGTTGTTCTTCGAGGGTGTGCATCTCCTGCTGAAGCCATTCGGTCACGCGGGCGCGGTTGAAGCGCCACTCGCCGCCGATTTTTTGGCCCGGCAGATGCCCGCGATCCGCCAGCTTGCGTACCTCGCGGGCATCCATCCCCACGTGGCGGGCGAACTCCTCCAGGCTCATGTTCCGATAAGCCACCGCACATCCCCGTGTCGCCCGCCGCGCCATTCGTGCGGCGGACCGAATACTCCCCGAGCTATCCGCCTGCTAAGCAGTCCGCAGTGTAGGCTACACCCTGGCCAGGACCGAACTCCTAAGTAGAAAGGCGGAATGGTTCATGCTCAGCAATCTCGGCCCCAGCAGGGGCGGGCTGGCATCAACCCTACCGGATTCTACCGAAGCGTCTGCATGAATCATTCTGCGTTTTCGCTTAGCCCTGGAGGGGCGACAGTAGGTAGCCCAGGGCGTCAGCCCTGGGTCCAGGTCGCCCCCTCGCCCCAAGCCCCGGACCCTTGACGCAAGGCGTCAAGGGGGAGGGGCGAAACAAGTAAAGTTCCCTACAGACCGTAGCCTACCCTACGGACTGCTTAGTAAGTACCGGAACTCTATCGTATCCTAATCTACGGCCAATGAGAATAGAGTTCGTGTCGCGCGTCCAAACCTGCGTAACTTATCCGAGCCGCGACCGTCAGGGAGCGGCACATCCGAACCGCGACCGTCAGGGAGCGGCGCGAATGGTGCGTGATCGCCCACGTCATTCAGAAGGGCTCTGATGCTCCGTCGCAGCCAAACCTACGGATCATATTCCGAGCCCGGAGCGCAAGCGACGGGTCCAGGCCGTTGCACGCCGACCCCCCAATTAAGGTGCAACGGACCACTGGGATCATCCAACCTTGCTGGATTCCATTGGTACCACGCCGTCGGGCACTACCGGCCCCACACGCGGGCGGAACGGAATGGTCCACACGCGCCACATATCGGTCTCTCCAGCCCCGGCGCGGTGTGCCAGCCCGCGCATGATGGGCAACAGCGCGGTGTGAACAAAGAGGGCATAGAACATCGAGTAGCGGATTTCCAGATAACGCAGGATGCCGTCCATCAGCGCGATCGACAGGCCCCAGGCGACGCGCCCGCGTCGGGTCGGCGGAGAGGTCTTGGGGTCGGGCAGCATGGAAAAGGTGAACAGGGCGAACTCCGCCCCGGTCAGGGGGCCAAGGGCGAACACCAGCCCCCCCTGCCCGGCGGCCATCCGCAATAGACCCATGAACACGAATCCGCCCAGCCACGCGAGGGTCAGGTCCAGCCGCTGCACCCGCCGCATCATCAGCAAACCCAGTCCGATAATGACGGCAGCCACCCGATAATCGGCCCCCCACTGTGAACCGGGCGCCACCGTAGCCAGACCGTGCGAGAACAGCAACGCCGTCACGATCGCGAAGTTCGAGGGATTGAAGAAGTGCCCGGTCCGGTCGCGGAGCAGGTACTTCGAGAGAATGCCCCACGCGCAGGCCGCCACGAACACGCGCCAGTCGTAGCTCTCCAGCAGAATGCCCACGGTCACAAGCGGTCGTTCCCCCAGGTCCACAGGACCCGGGTTACCCGTCCAGGAAGAGGAAGGGCGAGGATCACAACAGCGCCACCAAGTCTTCCACCGTCAGACCCGCCTCGTGAAGAATCTTGCGAAGGGTGCCCGGACGTAGCTGTTTGTGGTCGGGTACGACCACGCGGGCGTAGGGTTCATCTCGGCGCAAGATCATGCGGCTGCCACGCTGACGGCGGAAGACGAATCCGGCGCGTTCAAGCGCCGTCCGCACCTGGCGCCTCGACAACCCCGTATCCCGCATTTCTCACCACGGCGAGCCGCCGCACTCCTGAGCCCTGAAAGGGCACGCTAGGAAAGCCCAGGGCAACGCCCTGGGTCTGGAGGCGCCCTTGGCACGAAAGCCCTGAAAGGGCGGAATAAGCAGACTGGAGGCCAATCCCCAGTGGTGGTGAGAAGTGCGGGGTAGGGAGTTTCCCCATCAGGTACCGGCCTCGACCTCGATGAACTCCCGGCCCACCTCTTTGGGCACCGGGTCCCCGGCCTCGATGCAGTCCTCGATGTACAGTTCCATGGCCTCGCGGATGTTGGCCAGGGCTTCCTCGCGGGTGTCCCCCTGACTCACACACCCGGGCAAGGCTGGTGCATGCACCACGTACCCGCCGTCGGGCTCCTGTTCCAGAATCACCGTATAGCCCATGCTGTTGACCTCCACGTAGTTCATATCGACCAGGTGCGCCCGGAACAACCCGGATGACGCGGGCGGGTGCCCCATGTCTTCAGACGGGTGGCCCAAGTCTTCAGACTTGGGGGAATGATTACTGTAGCCTCGATTCCAACAGAGCACCCCGGTAAGCCATCACCCCCGCTTTTCGCCCACAAGCAATCGTTCCCCCAGGTCCACAGAACATGGGCCACCCGCCCGCATGGATGGGGTACCCGCTGGCAACAGCGTAACCGCGCCTGGGGTAGCGGCCGGCGTCCTCGCCGGCCGTCGGCCTACCCTTGACCCGCCAGGGTCAAGTGCCTGCGGGGCCGCAGGCCGCTACTTGGGTCGCGGGCGAAGCTCGCCTTGGGAATGGATGCTCCATCCTTGGATGGGTGCCCCACCCTTGCCTCCGGCAAGGCTGGGGGACCGGCTGACCGAAGCTGCCAATGACGGCCCGAAATTCATCCTGACACCTTTTCTTCCCTCATTGCTGCGCTTCGCGCTCTGCGTTAGGCTTATGCCCGCCGAAGGCATTGCGTAGAAGAGCAACAATCCTTGGACTCATTTTCACGATATCCTGACTCCACAAGCGTGCTTGAAGGGCCGCCGCGATAGTAGGAGTTGGTACCCCTAGCTCGAGGCCTTCCTTGACGAACCACCGCCCTGTTCCGAGGTCTGCCACAGTTGGCGAAATTGCTCTTAGCGCCGACGCGCCTAAATCCAATTCGGAAGCTAGGCGCATGAGCGTTCCCTCCAAGAGCGAGCCGTTCATCCATAGTCTGAGTACCTGTTGAATGTCGAAAGTGAAAGCCTGGCAGGATTGGAGAACAGAACAGCCTTCAGAGATCGCCTGCATCACTCCATATTCGATTCCATTGTGAATCATTTTCGTGAAGTGGCCGGCACCAGCCGGTCCAACGTGAGCCCAACCGGCAGGTGGGGTTTTCGCCAGAGCGTTCAGGATCGGCTCAAGTTGCCGGACCGCCTGCTCGTCTCCACCTACCATCAGGCAATAGCCAATGTTCTCCCCTGGCAAGCCACCCGATAATCCCACGTCAATGTAATTGACCCTGAAGTCCATGACATGCTTAGCTAATACAACTGTGTCAACGTAGTGATTATTGCCGCAGTCAACAAGCAAGTCGCCGCCATCGAGTAACGTCGCAAGATTCCTAACGGTGTCCGCCGTTGCTCGCCCAGGTGGCAACGCGAGCCAGACAGCACGTGGCGGATCGATGCGGACGACAAGGTCCCGCAGCGAATGCACTTGCACGAAACCACCGAACGCAGATAGCGATTTCACAGCGATAATGTCGGTGTCGAATCCAACTACCCCGACCCCAGAGCGAAGAAGCCGACGACCAATTCCGGCACCAATCCGGCCAAGACCAACGATTCCGATTTCAGCCATCACAGGGCCTTTCTGCCGTCCGTCAGTCGTAGTACTCGTCGGGTAACTTCTTTTCCGTGAGGTATTTCGTAAACGGGTCGAGCCTGCCCCATTGCCGTCGAATCACATCCAGCGAGACCAACTCCCTCAAAAGGTCGCTGAGGGCCCTCCCCGGCCGATAGGTTGCTATGTGCTCGGCAGAGTTCCGTTCGCGCGCAGCTTGGGCTATCCGTGCCACGTCGCAGCTTGCTGGTAGGCTCTGCCACAACTCTTCATGTGTCCCGCCGAGCCCGAACGTCGCGTGCGCAGGTGGATTAGGCCCGATAAGAAGGAATGGTCGGTTGAGTCCACCGTGTTGTCGATTGACCTCTTGCCCTTTTTGCGGCAAATGGTCCTCGAAGCCATGCACAGTTAGAGTCCGAAAGTCAATCCAGGCATCGAAGCCTCCTCCCATGGCGAATTCCGCAGAGACGAATTTTAGAGGCGCAGCCTTGAGGTTGTCCTCGACGCCTATACCTTTCCCAACGACAATAAGAGCGTCGAAAGGATGGATGTGTCCCGGCCGTCCGCTTCCGGCCGGAAACTCGATCGTCTGTCTGATCTCGAGGTCGATGGCCGCGAAGGTCTCAACGTCGTCACCGAGAGAAGAGTGGAGCTCCCGTCGCCTATGACAGCCAGCAATCCGCCCTTCACATGCTATGACGCGGTGGAGGCGATCGTCGTCGACGCTGTTCTGCCATTCGGTACCTGCGTCGACAAGTCCGAGCAAACAGTCCAACATGTGGACTGCCAAATCCTGGATCATGCCGCACTGTAGGGACCCTGCCCGGTCTAATTCATCGAGGACACTTATCGGTTCGGTGAGGACAAAGATCAGGCGCTGAAGCGGACCACGTTGAGTGAGTAAACTCGGTAAAGCTTTTCGCAGCGCAGGCGATACACCTTTGTTGCGGTAGTGGTCTTGGACTACCGTCTTGCGCCGAAACACGTCCAGCCCCTTGGACGCGCCTATTTCTGCAATGAGCTGCAGGTTCAGGTCTTGAGGTTTTTGAATCACTATACGCTTTGCGAACATACACCACATGAGCGCTGTGGCGATATGTTCGTTGGGAAAGTTGTTTATGCACAGCAAGTCCACTTCATCGCTAATGGCCTTCTTCAGTGCTGCCTCATCGCGTGGCAGAACGTAACGTTTGATAGCATCAGGACAATCTTCCAATTTGGATTCATTAATGTCAGCGCAATGGATGGTCACGCCTTGGCTAAGCCAATGCGAATACATGGCTTGCTGCCGCTTGGCGAGCGCCCCATGCCCGATTACTAGGACGCTGGTGATAGGGTCTGTTGGCCAGCCTACCGGGGTGTCGTCTGTTATCGAGTAGGAAATCGGGAAACTAACGCGGCTCATGGTGTATTGACTCCTTTCGCTGAGCGGATCGCGATCCGCATTGTGATCTCGAACGAAATCGTCTGATCGGGAGCGAGTTCGCAGATGTTGTGCCGCTCATGCCCACGTGCAAGGAGATTAATCGCATCTGGTGGCGAAGATAGAGGTTCGATACAGATGGCGCTGCGGCCTCGTGGTGTGTAGAGCTGGACGTTTGCGATCTGCCAGTGGTTCTTGTCTGACGTCTGGACAGGGATATCTATTTGCCTCTGGGCAATCATAGTCACCCAGGACTGATCTCTCCTTAAAATGTTGGTCGTCTCCTGGGCCCAGCAGGAAGCAATGCCGTCTCTGACAGCCAATTCGGTAAAAACGTCGTCCCAGTGCTCTTCCACACCGACTGCACGTCCAGAGCGAAAGTCGTTCTGGTCGTCGACGGGTAGAATTCTGCCCGTAGGAGTCGGCTCCGGCTGTCCGTCCAGTTCCCACCGGGCCGCAGCGGGCAAACTAACGGTGCATGCCCCCGAACGGTGCAGATACGGATGCCATCCAACGGCAATGGGGACGGCCGTCGTACCTGCGTTCGTAACCGATACCTGCGAGCGCAGGGAACGTGGCATAACTGCTAGATCGTGCCGGGCATGAAGCTCGAAGGGAAACGCAGCATTGCTTTTGAAGAGTCCGGGATGAATCGTAACGATGCAGGCAATCGACGCGCCCGTATACTCTGCGGGTTGCCACGCCATCGTCCTGAGGAACCCGTGGCGCGTGGGGGTGATCTGATACTGCTTACCTCGGTACGTGAACACTCCGCTTTGATTTGGGCCCACCCGGCCAGGGGTCGGCGCGAGAATCGGCATCCCGTAGCTTGAAGGCTTGAGCGAAACGCTAGACACGTCAACCGCTTCGAGAACCGGAACTGGCCAAGCCCAGTCATGCTCCTGAAAACTGAAGCCGATAACGTTGGCACCCCACTCCGGCACTACCGTCGCGGTGGTAAGGCTTGTGTCATCGCGCGCTGTCAGGCGGTAGCACGATACACCACCGATCGTTTGCTTCGACGTCATTCGGTTTGCTCCGACACGCGTCTGAAGGCCGTTACATCTTACCTGAATTCAACGAAAGAACCACTCCTGAGCCGGAAAAGGTGTCAGGATGATTTGTCGGGCTTCTGTGGGGTAGGCCAAAGCATGCCCGTGACTCGCTCCAAGCCTCAAGAAATTCATCCTGACACCTTTTCTTCCCCACCGCCGGCTCCCGGCGGTCTTGATCGATGAAGCGACGACGGTCACGAGTTCGGCGCTTACGAACGCGGCCTCGGAGCCGCGCGGCCTTTGATCGCCGTCCACCATTCGCCCAGCGGGCCTGCGTCGGCAGCCTTGCGGAAGTACTCAATCTCTTCTTCCGGCGACAGGCCCTTGATCCGCTCATAAATCCTGGCTTGCGCTTGGCGCTTGAACTGAACGCAATCGAAGCCCTTCTTTACCTCAGTCGTCTTCATCGAACCGCACCTCCTGCGGGGAGACGATCGACAACAGACCGAAACCTGTTTGCAGAGTCACTGACCACAGGACTCACTATGACCAGCACCCGACCTGCTCTGACGAGATCGAAGAACCGCTTCGATTCAGCCTCGAACTCGGCATCAAAACATCCGCCGAACACCGAGGTATCGACATAAACTCGAAGCGGTCTCATCCCCTACAAGCTATGGGCCGCCCCGGCGGGCGTCAAGGCCGAGCACCGTGCGCCGCAAGTGCATGAGCGTCCGCTGCCCGAGGTCATGGGGGGGTGGCCCAAGTCTTCAGACTTGGGGGAATGATTACTGTAGCCTCGATTCCAACAGAGCACCCCGGTAAGCCGTCACCCCCGCTTTTCGCCCACAAGCAATCGCTCCCCCAGGTCCACAGGACCTGGGCCTGGGGTTTGGCCCTTTTATGGCCGGTTGGCAGTTTGCCGGACAAGGGCCATGGGCGTCAAGGATCAGCCTGCGGCGGCGTAGAGCATGGCCGAGACCGCAGGCAGAAT
>JBGPAW010000131.1:0-9122 GCA_041480905.1 Phycisphaerae bacterium | reverse complement strand
CCGCTGCTGGGCGACATCCCCGTGCTGGGCACCGCCTTCCAAGGCCGCAGCGACCGCACCGTCCGTCAGGAGGTCATCATCCTGCTCACCGTGCACGTCGTCAAAGATCAGGACGCCTACGCCCGCGCCGGCGAGAAAACCCGCCAGGACATCGAACGCCTCCGCGTCGGACTGCGGCGACACCTGATGTGGAACGGGCGCGAGCGCCTGGCCCAGGCCCACTACCGCAGGTCCCTCGAGCATTTCGCCAACGGCGAGACGCAGAAGGCGCTGTGGGACCTCGGCATGGCTCTGCACAACAACCCGGAGTTGATCTCCGCCAGCGAGTTGAAGGAGGAAATCCTGGGCCGCCGCGATTGGGACGAAGAAGGATCAGCCACACGCGAATTCATCCACCAGCTCATCATGGAGGAGCAAGGCCGGAGTGAACCGGATTACGGCCGACCGGCGCCGCCGTTCGTGAGCTCGGAGGCACTGCAAGGCCCGCGAGGGTTCGAGGAAGGAGGAACAGGCGATGGGCAATAGAAGTTGTCAGCTATCAGCTATCAGCCATCAGCTAGATGGAGTCAGGAGCGTTCTGGTCGCGGTGCTGTTGCTCATGTTTTTGGTAGCCGGTTGCACCACACAGGCCCAGCGGCGCGTCGAGGCGGAGCAGCATTGGAATCAGGTCCGAGCCCGCGTCAAGTATCAGTTGGCGACCCAGCAGTTCGAGCATGGGCAGATCGAAGCGGCGGTCGCCAGCGTCACCGAAGCCATTGCCGCGGAGAATTCCTCCGCCGACCAGTATCTGCTGCTGGCGCACTGTCATCTTGAACAAGGGCAACTTGCCGCCGCGCGCCTGGCGCTTGGCGAGGCGGAGCGTTGCGCCCCCCAGTCGCCCGAGGTCGAGTACACCCTGGGCTTGCTGGCCGAGCGGACCGATCAACTGGAAGTAGCCCTGGACCATTACCGCCGCGCCCGCACGCTGAATGATAGCGTGGTGGACTATCTGGTGGCCGAAGCCGAGTGCCTGGTGGCTTTGGGACGGACCGAAGAAGCGCTGGTGCTGGTGAACGCGAACCTCGACCGTTTTGATTCCGACGGGACCCTGGAACTGCTGCTCGCGCACATCGCCTTGCTCCTCGACGACAAGGAGATGGCGGTGCATAACCTGCGCTTGGCCATGGAACGGAGCGGGTGCGGCTCGCCCTCCGCTGCGGCGAATGGGTGCGCTGGGCTGCTCGAAGAGTGCGGCCGCCTGCTCTCGGAAACCGGGCGGTACGCGGAAGCGGTGGCCTTGCTGCGCCCCTACCTCGAGGCCCAACGCGAGGTCTCGCCGTCGCTCGTGCTCGCCCTGGGTGCAGCGTATCTGGCCACCGACCGGGTGGACGAAGCCAAACGCCTGCTCCGCGAGGAACTCCAGCATCATCCTAATCTCGCGGAGGGTTGGATGCTCCTCGCCCGGACCGCCCTGATGACCGGTGATTGGATGACCACCCGCCGATGTGCGGACCAACTCGCTCGGCTGGCGCCCCGGAGCGCTCCGACGTTTCTGCTGCAAGGTTTTGTCTGCTGGAAACAAAGCGATCTACGCGCTGCGGAAGAAGCTCTCCGCAAAGCGGTGTCGCTCGATCCCCACGACCGGGTCGCTCACGATCTGCTCGAGCGGGTCTTGGAGGAAAGCGGTCACGCCCCCGCAGCCCCGGCACCGGACCGCCGGGCATTGCACGGTGATTTGGACATGAAAGCGGGCGACGGATGACAGCGTGTCCTTCGTGGTGTTCTTTTTCTACCACGAAGGGCACGAAGACCACGAAGTGCAAGCCTACGCCTGGGTCCCCGGAGGGGCCAAGGGTAAAAAGACTGAAAGAGCAAAGCGTTACTCAGTGTCCAGGGCCAAACGGAACCCGAAGACGAGGTACAGATTGGCGGGCGAGCTGCCGCCGCGGTGCGCACAACGCAGGTCCGAGGTATCGTGGCCCCACGAGCCGCCGCGCACAACACGGTAAGTCCCACCGGAGGGCCCGTGTGGATTGTCGTACTGGGTACAAGCGTAAAACGTCGAGCTGTACCAGTCGTTGCACCACTCGTAGACATTGCCCGCCATGTCGTACAGCCCGTAACCGTTGGCCATGTCCACCCCCGGCGGGTATTGGTCGCCGTCGTAGTAACCCACCGGCGTGGTCCAGGGGTACGGACCGGTTTCATATGGATCGCCGGAATTCCAGTAATCGGCCATCGAGCCGTCAACCGTGTCGCCCCAGGGATACCGGTAATAGGGGCTGTACAACCCGCCCCGGGCCGCCTTCTCCCACTCCGCCTCCGTCGGCAACCGATAGCCGTTGACGTCGAAGTTGCACGTCCAGGTCGACAGGTTGTAGCACAACGGCCGAGCCTGCATGGCGCTACGCCAGTTGGCGTAGGCGACCACACCGTACCAGCTCACCATGACCATCGGGTGGTCCTCCTTGCCGGACACCACCCCAAACGTGCTGCCGTCCCAGGTGATCCGGCTGTACGACGAGCTGCTGGTCGTGTCGCAGTACGGATAGCTGGTGCCGGTGCCGGCTTGGCAAACCACGCCGCTGTTGACCGTGATCAGATCACCCTGGCTCCAGGCCCAGTTCAGCCCGTCGGCGTACTGCTGATTGGTGACCTCGTAGCGGTCCAGGTAGATGGCGTCGATGTACACCGCGTGGACGGGCAGTTCGTCCGAATAGCAGTCCTCACCCGTCTCAGCGTGGCAGCCCATCTGGAACTCGCCGGCGGGGACCAGGACCATGCCTTGGGGCTCCGGAGGAGGCGGCAGAGATCCCGTGAAGCCCTGCTGAACCAGGGCGTAGTCGCTCAGGTCGGTGTCACAGTCCCTATCGAGGTCACCGAACGGGCGCCCCTGGGCGTCGACGGCCACCCCCGGGGGCGTGTTGTTGCAGAGATCGTAGGCATCGTCGACGCCGTCGCCGTCGACGTCCCCGGCCAGCGCCGGGGCTACGACCCATCCTCCTACGGCCAGGACCAGAACCCATCCCATCATGACTTTGCGCGGAAGCATCTTCATTCCTCCATCAAGATAAGCTGACATGACCGAAACAACCTCCAAGAAACACCATTATACCCCCCGCCCGCAAGTTCAACCCAGGATTCACCCACGATTTCGTCCTTCGGTGCCGGGCGAATCGTGCCGCCCGGCGCTCGACTTGCTTCCCGCCCAGCCGTAGAGTACCTTCGTTTGAACGGAATCGGGACCGCGACCTCGGCGGATTCGGGTAGGGACGTCGATCATGCACAATCTTTGCGGGCGAAACGTCATCGGTTGGTTAACTCTGTTAGGGCTGGTCGTTCCCGTTCCGGCGTGGGGCGAGGTCCGGCAAATCAACGCCACCATCACCGCCCAAGTGCAGGAATATGTTGGCGGCGTGGAAGGGTCGTTCGACTCCGCCTTCGAGGATTTCGGGACTACCTCGATGACGCTCCCGATCCAGGTCGCTGCCGGGCTGCTCCCCCCCGAAGAAACTTCGACTAATGGTTTCATCGCCCAGGCGTTCGCCGACTTCCGCGATCCGGCCGCCGCGACCAGCCGCAACCCGGGCGAGTTCGGTTTGGAGACCGACGCTTATGCTCAAGGACCGGACATCCACTTCGCCGGCGAGGCGGTCGCCGCCGAAACGCGCCGGGTCGTCTTCAGCGGCGATGAGCTCAGCCTCTTGGCGGGCGAGGACCAGCAGCGGGTGCAGAGCAGCGTGTTCGTCTCCGGGGCAGCCGTCATCTGGTCGCAAGACCCCGGCCGCGACCTCACCGGTCTGTCGGTGAGCTTGCGGATCAGCGTCGAGCAGCGACTCCCGGACGCCGCACCGTTGGTGGTGTTTCAGGCTTCGCTAACCGTCCAAGGCGCCCCCGACGCCGTGGTCACCCTCGATTCGCCGGACGGCATCGTCGCCACGCTCGGCGGACCGGAACTGATCTCGGCGGTCGGCGGCTTCACCGAACCCCAACTCCTCCAGGAACTGGCGGACCTGGGCCGGTTGCACCTGCTCCTCATCCCCCGGCAGGAACTGACCTATTTCTACACCGTTCCTCGAGACGTCGAATTCGACTTGACGGCTACGGTGGAGTCACGGGCCGTCAACCTTCCCGGCGGGACCGGCGTCGGGGCTGTCTTCGGACGCACCTTTGAGACCCTGACGGAGGTGATCGGCCAGTCGACCGCCGCCGCCAGCAAAGGTGCCGCCCTGCAGGCCGCTGTCAACGCCGCGATGCTGGACGCCCCAGCGTCCCGCCGCGAGCCCGGTGATGCCCCCGTTGCCGCATCGCCCGCAGTACTCTGCGGCGCGATGGGCGCAGGCACGCTCGGCATGACTTTTGGTCTACTCCTTGCGGCGCTGTCCGTCCGCCGCCTCGACTGACGACGTGGCCACGGCGGTGGCTTGACCGGCGACGCTCCCGGCCATATAAGCCTAACTTATTGGAATTGGTGCGGTTATGACGTTTCGAGTAGAGCGGGACCGATGATCGTCGATTGTTTCACTCATATCTGGGATTCGCCCACCCAAACCGGTTTGACTTTGCCCAGTGGTCGAGGCCGATTGAAGTTCACTCCGGTCGGCGAGCCCGTGGAGAAAGCCATCGACGCCACAGCCCGGCAGCACTTCGAGGCGTGCCAGCCGGTGGACCGCGCTATCGTTCTGGGATTCAAGAGCCACTACTTAGGAGCAGAGATCCCCAACGACCAAGTCGCCGCGTACGTCCGCGAACACCCGGAAAAGTTGATCGGCTTCGCCGGCATCGACCCGACCCGGCCTAAAGAAGCCATCGCGGAACTCCGCCGCGCCCGTGCCGAACTGGACATGCGCGGCATCGCCATCGCTCCAGCGGCCCAGGACTTCCACCCTTCCCACAGTACCGCCCAGCGGGTCTACGCTGTCGCGGCAGAGCTGCAGATGCCTGTCCTGTTTCATCCGGGCATCGACTTCGGCGCCGACACCAAGCTGGAATACGCCCAACCGGTGCTGCTGGACGAGGTGGCCCGCGAGCATCCCGACCTCAAGATCATCATCGCCCACATGGGCTACCCTTGGGTGCAGGAGACCCTGGTGCTGCTGGGTAAGCACGCCAACGTCTACTCCGACATCAGTTGGCTGTTGCACCAGCCGTGGCAGGCGTATCTGGCGCTATCTTCGGCCTATCAGTACGGCGTGATGGACAAGTTGTTGTTCGGCAGTGGATTTCCCCTGACCAGCGCCGCCCACACCATGGAGGCGCTGTACAGCATCAACCACATGTGCCACGGCACCAACCTGCCGGTCATTCCGCGCGAACAACTCCGGGGTATCGTCGAGCGGGACGCGCTCGAATTGCTCGCCATCCGCTCGGGCAACCCCATCCCCCAGCGCGGAAACAACCGCGCCCTACCCGAGGAAGATTGACCCTCGGCCTTCCGGCGCCAACAGAAGCTGCTTTCATTGTTGATTGAATAATTCCACTATTATTTTAATTCCTCTCTTCACTAATCGCCTATCTCATCAGTCAGAAACGCTCCAGAACCTCTCTGGAAGTTTTTTCGGTCGGACGTGTCTGAACCGCACAAAAATCTTCTATTTCTAGTTGGCGGCTCATGAAGTGCATTGACCAAAGAGTTACAGTGGGGCTTCCAAGACGAGGGGACGGGCACGAAGAGAAGCGTCACCTCCACGGGGTTGACGAGAGGCATTTCGATTGGAGAAACTTCTGGTTCAAGCCGCGGCGTCCTGCCGCAGGAGATGTTGACATGTGTTGGCGCATGAAACGCATGACGGTCATGCCGGCCGCGGTGGCGGCTGCCATGCTGGTGACAACCGCGGGGGCCTACGCCCAGATCATTCCACCTGGGCAAGATTGTCTGGAGACCACCGCTGGGTCCACCTGGCTGCAATTCGGCGGGTCCAGCTCGATCCCGCCGATTCCGGCGGACTTCTTCTTCCCGGGATCGCTCCCTTGGGTGGGGGTCATCAATCTGCGCGGCGATCCCATGCTCGGCTACGTGGGGGCCGTGGACACGGTGATCGAGCGGAAGGAGCCGGCGGACGTGTCCGGCCTCGGTGTGCCCGCCACGGTCGGGGTTGAAGTGAAGGAATTGCACCTCAGAAGCAGGGAACCGATCATTGTGGATGGTCCTCCAGGGAGAGCGGATAGTTTCTTCGACTTGTTCGTGACTGTCGATTCGAGCATCCCCTCGCAGGGGTTTATGACCATGATCCGGGAGTCGCCGACCGGTGGGGTCTTCTCCTTCCGGGGGCGCGAGGACGGGGGTATCTCGCTTTACCCCCGGTTCATTTTTGTTCCGGTCATGGGAGGTGGAGAACCGAAGATCCTGGATCCCGACCCGCCTCTGCTCCTGGAGAGTGTTTACACGGAGCAGTGGCAGTTTGCCGTGCCGGCGTTGACCTGCTACACGGGCAACCAGTTCTATCCGGTGCCGGGGTCTGTGATCGAGACGGTCCTCGACGGTGGCGACAGCGGCGAGCACGATGTCACCCCCCCCTCGCCAGGTGGACGGGTGCTGCCTGCCTGATGGGACCTGCGTCAACTACGACCCGCAAGATTGCCTCTTCTACGGCGGCACACCCCAGGGAGCACTGTGCACGGGCACGCTGGTGGCCTGCTGTCTGCCGGACAACACCTGCCGCAACGTCGATCCGCTGTGTTGTGACGACCTCGGCGGTCGAGAAGGCAGTGCGCCGGCCTGTCTGGGCGACGTCAACGGCGATGGGGTCGATGATGCGTGCCAATGCCGTCCCCAGCCCGATGGGCTGGGCTGCGATGCTACACCTTGTCCGGACCTGGCCGAAGTGTGCGTGCCGAAGGTGATCCGCAACCACGTTCCCCAGGCCTTCTTCCCCCAGGCGGCGGAGGACCTCCTGACCGGGACTACCGGTTATATCAACATCGAGGATCCGGGCGGCATCATTACGAGCTACCCGATCCGCGAGTCACCGAACCTCACGCGAGTGATCCGGGAAAGCCCCGTGGACGTAGGTGGGCACCGGGAGGTTGCCGGCGAGATCATCGAGATGGAACTGCTCGCGGGGGGCGGTGGGGGTGGTGCGGCCGTCCAGATCCGCGAGTCGCCGACTCGGGCCAGCGCCGGGCACACGATCGGGGCCGTCAGCGCGACTTCGGACTACCCCGCCGACAGCTTCTTCGACCTGTTTGTGGAGATCGACATTCCGGACCTCGGGGTCTACGGTCTGTATAACTACTTGCCGATCCCGCTGGCGGCTCTCGGCATCACCGCCGTGCCGCCGTTGGGCAGCACCTACCAAACGACCACCGGGTGGTGGGGGGTGGAGTTGCTGGACGTCTACGGCACGCCGACGGGGTACTTCATCCGGGAGGTGGTACATGGGTTGCCGCAACCGCCGCCGGAATGGGAAGTGATCGAATGCGATTGCATCGACCCGAACTACTGCCATGTGAATTGGGACGGCATCGTGTTCTGCACGGGCGAGTGCCCGCCGAGGGAGGTGTGCCGGCAGTTCTCGGCGGCCAACCCCGATGGGTCGGTGGATTACCGGTGCGCGTGTGTCCCGGAACCACCCGAGGCCTGCTGCTTCGGGGACGGGAGTTGCGTGGACCTGCCCCCGGCGGATTGCGCCAGCCAGGGCGGTATATCGCAGGGGCCCGGCACCGTGTGCACGCAGCCGCAGAGCTGCTGCCTGACCGACGGCACCTGCGTGATGGCGGACCCGCTCTATTGTGACGAAGTCGGTGGCACGCCGGGGCACAATCCCCTGTGCCTGGGCGACCAGAACAACAACGGGATCGACGAGGCCTGCGAGTGTTACCCGACTCCCGATGGGCACGCCTGCGCATGGGATTGCCCGACCAGCGGGAGCTGGGACGAGGTCTGCGTGCCGCAGGTGATCCGCGTCTATCCTCCGGCGGCGTTCTTCCCGCCCAATGCCGGGATTGACGTCTTGGAGGGTACCACCGGGTATGTCGTGCTTCAGGAGCTCGGCGGAGGGCTGCGGAGCATCTTCATCATCGACGGGCCGCCGGGCGACCTCACCCGCGTGATCCGGGAGAGTCCCGTGGATGTGGGTGGCCATCGTGAGGTGCAGGCGGAGATCATCGAGATGGACTTGGGCGCCGTTGGTCCTGGCGGTCTGACGGTCCAGATCCGCGAGTCTCCCACGCGGGCCAGCGCCGGACACACCATCGGGGCCGTGAGTCTATCGACCGACTACCCCGCGGACAGCTTCTTCGATCTTTTCGTGGAGATCGACATTCCAGACCTGGGAGTCTACGCCCTGTATAACGACCTGCCGATCCCGCTGTCGGCGCTGGGGATAACTGCAGTGCCGCCGTGGGGTAGCTCCTTCAAGACCCCCGTGGGTTGGGAAGGAGTGGACCTGCTGGACGCCTACGGGCAGACGACCGGCTATCGCATCGTGGAAGTGGAACATAATCCGCCTCCGCCGCCCCCACCGCCTTGGCAGATCATCGCGTGCCAGTGCGTGGACCCGGGTTACTGTCATGTGGAGATGGGTCTCCAGCCCTACTGCACGGGCTACTGCCCGTCCCCGGAGGAGTGCCGGCAGTTCAGCCTTACCAACCCGGACGGCTCGGTGGATTACTGGTGCGCCTGCGTGCCACCGGCGCAACCCGAGGCCTGCTGCTTCACGGACGGCAGTTGTGTTGATCTGCTCCCGGCAGACTGCACTCTGCAGGGCGGCACGCCCCAGGGCCCCGGCACCATGTGTACCCAGCCGGAGGGCTGCTGCGTGCCCAACCTCACGGACCCGGGCATGACCTGCCTGATGGTCGATCCGCTCTGCTGCGACGACCTGAACGGCACGCCGCAAGGCGCGGAGACGGTCTGCAGCGGCACGACGATCGCCTGCTGCATCAATAATGGTACCATCTGCCGGAACGTCGATCCGCTGTGCTGTGACGAGTTGGGCGGATTCCCGGGCTACCAGCCGTCATGCCTGGGTGACCTGAACGGCAACGGCATCGACGATGCCTGCGAGATCATGCCTCACTTCCAGGGCACGGCGGACAGTGTTGGCACGCTGTGCAACCTGACCCTGAGCAGCGCCCAGACCGAACCGCGGGTGGGTCGTCTCCGCCAGTTGAACTTCCACTTCGACGGACCGCCCAGCGGG
>JBGPAW010000130.1:0-9137 GCA_041480905.1 Phycisphaerae bacterium | reverse complement strand
GGGAGGGCGAGGCTCCTGCCGAGCCGTGGCTCGCCGGGAGGCTCGCCCTCCCGGACGCAGAACGCATATCTCATTGCTAAGATATAAAAACAGCGCAGGCAAAAACGCATCGCGCAGCCGAACGGGCGTGACCTCGACTTGGAAAATCACCGGGTTATGGGCCGCGGCGGTGGGAGACTCGCGTCCGCTTTGCGGGCCGGGGGACGCTTGCGGCGCCGTGTCAGCATTATCGCTCGTGGCCGCCCCGCCGATGAGTGAGTGACTGCCCCCTTTCTGACTCGCCCTAGCGGTGCGGATCCGTTATCGTGTCGCCCATGGACCGTGACGCGATTTGCAGCCAGTTCCTCGAATGGGCGCCGTTCGAGTTGTACCCGTTTCAGGAGGAGGCCCTGCTGGCCTGGTTCGAGGACGAAGGCGGAGTGCTGGTCACCGCCCCCACCGGCATGGGCAAGACGCTCATTGCCGAGGCAGCGGTCTTCGAGGCCCTGCACGCCGGCACGCACCTGTACTACACGACGCCGCTGATCGCCCTGACCGAGCAAAAGTTCCGCGAACTCCAGGACCGGGCCGAGGACTGGGGCTTTCCGCGCCACGAAGTCGGCCTGATCACCGGCAACCGCCGCGAAAACCCCGACGCCCGCGTCCGCGTGGTGGTGGCCGAAATCCTGCTGAACCACCTGCTGAGCGGCGAGGAGCGGTTCGACCGCGTCAGCGGCGTGGTGATGGACGAGTTCCACAACTTCAACGATTTCGAGCGCGGCATCGTCTGGGAACTTTCACTGGTCCTGCTGCCCGCGCACGTACGGCTCCTGTTGCTTTCGGCTACGGTGGGCAACGCGGCGGAGTTCCTCCACTGGGTGCGGACGCAGCACGACCGCCACATCCGCTTGGTTCAATCCAACGAGCGCCGGGTGCCCCTCGAGTTCATCTGGGTGGGTGACAAGCTGCTGACGGAACAACTGCCGGCCATGGTTTCCGAGAACGACGGCGAAAACCGGGCCCCCGCGCTGGTTTTCTGCTTCAACCGCGAGGAGTGCTGGGAAGTCGCCGAACGGCTCAAAGGTCTCAAGCTGATCTCGGCGGCCCAGCGGGAGCAGATCGAGGCGTTACTCGCCCCGGAGGACTTCGCCAAAGGCGTCGGTCCGAAGCTCAAACAGATGTTGATCCGCGGCGTCGGGGTCCACCACGCCGGCGTGTTGCCCAAGCACCGGCAGGCGGTCGAACTGCTCTTTAACAAAAAGTTGGTGCCGTTTGTGATTTGCACCGAGACGCTGGCGGCGGGCATCAACCTGCCCGCCCGGTCGGTGGTGCTGAGCACGCTGCTCAAGGGCAAACGCAGGGAGATGAAGCTGGTGCCGCCGTCGGCGGCCCACCAGATGTTCGGGCGCGCGGGGCGACCGCAGTTCGATACCAACGGCTACGTGTACGCCCTGGCCCACGAGGACGACGTCAAGATCGAGAAGTGGCGGAAGAAGTACGAACAGATCGATCCCTACTCCAAAGACCCAGGTCTGATGCGGGCGCGCAAGGAACTGGAACGTAAGCGCCCCACGCGGCGCAAGACCGAGCAGTATTGGTCGGAAGGTCAGTTCAAGCAGTTGATCGCCGCCGGGCCGGGCAAGTTGGCCAGCCGGTCGATGATTCCGTATTCCGTGCTGGTCTATCTGCTCACCCGCCTGGGCACCTTGCACGAGGTCCGCGCGTTTCTGGGCAAGCGCTTCAACACGCCCGAGCGGATCGAGGGGTTCCACAAGCAGCTCGACAGCATGATCGGCAACTTGGCGGCCTTCGGGTATCTCACCCGGGCCGAGGATGGCGATCACGTGACGCTGCAAAGCAGCATCCACCGGTTGTTGGTCTACCGCAGCGTTGATCCGTTGTACGGCGCGTTTCTGGCGGAGAAGCTGACGCGCAGCAACTTCGACGAGAAGGTGCTGGCGCTCGAATCGGTGCTGCCCGTGCCGCCGGTGATCGAGCGCTACGTTCGCATCCCGGACGATTTGCCTCCGGGACCGCTGCAGGTGAACGAGCTCCAGCCGGAGCTGATCGCCCGCGGTGCGGTGCTGGCCAAACCCGACGGCTCGCTGGCGGGGGTTTCGGATGACGAGTACGAGGACTACTTGGAGGAGCCGGAGGAAGAGCGCCCGCCGACCTTCCCGGAGATGCTCGCCCTGGTCTTCCAGAGCAAGCTGGCGGTGCCCGATCAGTTCTTCGTGCAGCCCAAGTGGGTGGCCGGCCTGGCGTTTCAACAGGATTGCGACTTCTACAAGCTGGTGAGCGCCCGCAACCTGGTCAAACAGGAGGGGCTGGTCCTGCGTCATCTGCTGCGGCTCGTGATTCTGGCGAGCGAGTTCTACCTCCAGACCGGAGACCCCGACTATCAGATGCTCGGCGAGAAAGCGACGCGTATCTGTCACGACGTCGATCCGCGCTACACCGACCGCTTCCTCGCCGAGGCGGAGGCCGTCCAGACCGGCGCCATCGCCCCGTGAGACGTGGTCAGCCCCGATCCGTGGAGGTAAGATGAGTGCATGAAAACCATCATCGAACCTTTTCGCATCAAAGTCGTTGAACCCATCAAGATGACCAGCCGCGCCGAGCGCGAGGCCGCCCTGCAAAGAGCGGGCATGAACCTGTTTCTCATCCCGGCCGAGGACGTGCTGATCGACCTGCTGACCGACAGCGGCACCGGGGCGATGAGCAGCGAGCAGTGGGCCGGCGTCATGCGCGGGGACGAGTCCTACGCCGGCGCGAGGAGTTTCTACCGCTTCGAGGCCCGCCTGCGCGAGATCACCGGCTTTGAACATATCCTGCCGACGCACCAAGGCCGGGCCAGCGAACGCATCCTCTTCGAACTGGTCGGCGGACCGGGCAAGGTCGTCCCCAACAACAACCACTTCGACACGACCCGGGCCAACATCGAGCACTCCGGGGCCCAGGCCGTCGACCTGGTCGTGGACGAGGGCAGAGACCCGCGCAACCGGGCGCCGTTCAAGGGCAATCTCGATGTCGCCAAATTGGAACGATTCTTTAAGGACGTCGGCCCGGAGCACGTGCCGCTGGTGATGATCACCGTGACCAACAACAGCGGCGGCGGTCAGCCGGTGAGCCTCCAGAACATCCGCGACGTGAAGGCCCTCTGCCGCAAACACGGCAAGCCGCTGTTTCTGGACGCCTGCCGGTTTGCCGAAAACGCCTTCTTCATCAAGAAGCGCGAGCCCGGTCAGCAGGACCGCCCAGTCGCGTCGATCGTCCGCGAGATGTTCGAGTTGGTCGACGGCGCCACCATCAGCGCCAAGAAGGACGGGCTGGCCAACATCGGCGGCGTGCTGCTGCTACGCGACGAGGAGCTATACCAGCGGGCCAAGAACCTGCTGATTATGACCGAGGGTTTCCCGACTTACGGCGGGCTGGCCGGCCGCGACCTCGAAGCGATGGCCCAGGGCTTCGAGGAGGTGCTGCACGAGGATTACCTGACCTACCGCCTGCGAAGCACCGAGTACCTCGGCGAGAAGCTGCTGGCGATGGGCATCCAGATCGTCGAGCCGCCCGGTGGGCACGCCATCTACATCGACGCCAAGGAGTTCTGCCCGCACATTCCCCCGGAGCAGTTCCCCGGGCACGCCTTGGCCTGTGCCTTGTACCGCCACGGCGGGATTCGCTCGTGCGAGATCGGCAGCGTGATGTTCGGTGCGAACGCGACGATGGAGCTGGTGCGGATGGCCATCCCGCGGCGGGTGTACACGCAGTCGCACATTGACTACGTCGTCGAGGTGGTCGGCGAGGTCTTCGCGTGCCGGCGGGAAATCCGCGGGATGCGCATCCTCTCCGCCCCGCCGACGCTGCGTCATTTCACGGCGACGTTTGAAGAAGTGTAGAAGGCAGCGCGGCAACAAGGCAAGACGCGGGAGGCAGGAAGGGGGGGCCGGGGTCAGGAGCCGTTTTGCGGGCCCAGCCCATTCGCGCTGGCCGTGGTGGAAGCAACGGCGGCAGAATGCCTCCTGACCCTTCGCCGAGATGCGCTATATCCGCAACGCGTTTGGCGATCTATTGCCGTTGGCCGTTTGCGGGAATGGGTTTTCCGTCGCGGATGATGACGTCCTGGCGTTGATATTCGTTCCGTTGGGGTCGTAGTCGGCCAGCAGCGGGATCGCGCGAACAGCCATCTCGAAGTACTCGGGATTGATCTCCAGACCGATGCTCCGCAGCCCGAGGGCCATCGCGGCGGCGATTGTGGACCCGGATCCCATGAAGGGATCCAGAACAATCCCTTTGCCGAGGGGCAGGGAAGCGCGGACGATCTGGCGCAGGAAGTGTTGGGGCTTGAGCGATGGATGAGGCGCGATCTGGCGCTCGAAACTCCGGGCCGGAGACGAGTGAATCAGGTCTTTGAACGGTTCGTTATCGGAAATGCGCCGCAGACCGCCGGTCCGCCACTTCCGCAGATTGTCCTGCGCCCGGCCTTCGCACGGTTTACGAAACAGTCCCCACGGTTCCCAGCACGATTTGGGCATCACCGTGACATCCGCAAACTCGCGATGGGCGTTCTTGGGGCGGTCGCCCCCGCGGAGAGTGTAAACGAGGCGAATAATCTCGCCGCGTTTCTCGAATCCCGCATCGATGAAAGGTCCGTAGACCAGGTGGGATACCAGCGGATTCGTTGCGATGAAGACGTGCGCTCCGGGCACGAGGACGGGGAGCAACGACTGGGCGAGACGGGTGAAAAACGCGCGCAACCGGGCATGGTCCTCCTGCGTCAGGACCGTGAAGCGGGGGAGCGGGTTGCGCCGGCACCCGTCGAAAGACGGCGGGATGCGCCAGACACCCCCCCGACCGCGCTTCCGCTTTTCGAGCTCGCGTGCGCTGTATTCGATCAGGCCGTAGGGAGGATCGGTGACCACGGCATGAAGCGAGCAACGCTTGGCGGAAGCCAACCAGTCGAACGCATCCGTACATACGACTTCGTACGTTCCGAGAGGACGATTCCGTTCCGCACGAAACAAGAGCGAATCCTCGGATTGCGCTAAGCAATGCTTCACCCGCGTTGCCATATCTGTCCCTAGACGATCGCCGATCGCGCCGCAAGTCTACTCATGGCCGGTATCCAATCGAGATCGTATCATCGAAGCCCGTTCCCGCAAGCCACAAGGCTCGTGGGTTCCCGGCCCGGGCTTACTCACGGACTACGGTTGGTGGGACGGCTGGGTGTGGGAGCGCAGCTCGTTTTCACGGAAGGAGTCCAGGCCGGCATCGCGGTAGGCCGCCTCCCAGAGGGCGTTGAGCATGACGGCCCCAGCCAGCATGCGCCGCTCAATGAACTCGACGCCTTCGCCGAACTGCGGGGAGTCTGGTTTCAGCGCTCCACGGCGCTCCAACTCGTAGAGCGGCTCGACCTCCTGGAAGGATGCGGAGATGTGCTCGAGCACCGCCTCAAAGAGGCGCTGATCGTCGATGATCTTCCTGGCGGGCTTCAGGTTGAGCAGCGCCTGGGCATCGATCGACGCCGCGGCGATGCTCCCCGTGTCGATCAACTGGTGGAAACCATGCGCGGTGGTGTAGCCTTTCGGATTCTCGCCGACCCACCCGTGATGGTGCTTAGTTGTGTGCAGCGGTTGAGCCGTGTCCGCCACATAGTGGCTCATGAGCCCCATCAGGTAGATGATGTTCTGGCGAGCGTTTTCGAGGGTCGCATCGCCGGCCACGCCGGAATGCTTCTGATACGTGTTTAGGGTCCGCCAGGAGCTCTTGAGCTGGACGTACAACTCGCAGATGCGGTAAGGCGCCAGTCCGGGGTACTCCTGGCTATGGTCTCGGTCGGCAGCGCGTTTGTATCCGAAGTCGCTTTCGGGGTGCGTGGCCTTGTAGACCGCCAGCGCCGCGATGTAGTCATGGCGATACTTGGGTAGCGTTTGCGGGGTCAGGCCGTAGAGGGGCAGCAGGTCGAGGTCGAAATAGTTCTCCGGCTTGTTGATATGTCCCATCGGCGGTAGTTCGAGGTTGCGCCAGCGATCGGGCTCGGAGGCCAAATAAACCAGGCGGGTCCGCGCCGCGGGCGTCTTGAGAAACGCCGGCGCGTCGTCGGCGAGCAGGTCGATGGCCGCTTCGGTGATGACGGAGTGCCCGCGCTCGCCCCAGGCGCCGGCCAAGGCGACCGGCCAGAGAAGCAATCCAAGAATCACGCTACGGTGTCGGCACACGGCTTGAACCTCGATGCTCCACTCCTAGTGTCGTGCGTCACCATCGCTGCGACGTATTCGTTTCCGAGCCGCGACCGTGAGGGAGCGGTCCAGCACGTCGATCACTCACGCCGCTCCCTGACGGTCGCGGTTCTGATGAATTACGCTCCGTTTGGTGCACTACACTGACGGTCGCGGTTCGGACCGTCACTCCGACCGTGGTTCCTCGATCAGCGCACTTCGGCGGGCGACCATCTGGTAGGAGAGGTCCAGGAGGTGCGCCCGCATGACCAGGAGGGCCGCGTCGAGCTGCGGGTCGATGTCCGGCCGATCGTTGCGGTCGGTTTCTTCCTCCCCCCCGTCCTTCGCGGGCGCGCTGGTCGCGTCCTGGCTTTCGACAGGTTGCGTGGCCGGCGTTTCGGTTGGGGCCGTCTCCGTGGCGGGCACACCCCCGGTTTCACCCGGTGAGTCCGCGCTCTTGGCGGATTTCTTGGTGGCCCGCTCCATCTCCGCCTTCAGGTCGGCTTCCTCATCGGAAAGGACTTTCTGGGCCAGGTTATCGGCCTGTCCGGTTTGTCCGCCGATGATGTCGCGCTTGCGGAAGCCCTGGATGATCTTGGCCACTTCCTTGGACACCAAGGGAACGGGGATGTCCGGCTCCACGCCCCATTCCATGGAATTCTCGTCGCGGTGCAGGCTGCGCCCACTGGGGAGGTAGTAGCGCGCGGTGGTGAGCTTGAGGTGGGCGTCGGTCTGGGCCAACTGGATGAGATTCTGCACGCTGAATTTCCCGAAAGTCCGCTCGCCGAGGACCAGCCCGCGATGGTGGTCCTTGATGGCCCCGGCGACGATCTCCGAGGCCGACGCGCTCGAATCGTTCACCAGGACCACCAGCGGCAGGTCGCGAAAAGGTCCGCGCCGTCCGGCCGGGATCTCCCACTTGGGGCTGTGCAGCCCCCGCGTGCTGACGATCAGCTCGTTCTCGTTCAGGAACAATTCGGAGAACTGGACGGCGGCCCGCAGCAGACCCCCGGGGTTGAACCGCAAATCCAGAATGAGCCCGCGCAGCTTGTTCTGGGCCAGTTGGTTTATCGTCTTAACGAAGTCCTCGACCGTGTTCTCCTGGAAACTGAACACCCGAACGTAGGCGATGCCGTATTCGGGATCGATCATGTACTGCCACTTCTGATCGTTCACCGGGTCGCGGGCGACCCCCTTGATCGACTGGATCTTGATCTTGGTGCGTTTGAGCACGAACTCCATTTCCTGCGGCGCCCCCTCGCGCCGCACCGTCAAAGTCACGGACGTGTCCGTCGGGCCGGTGATCGTCTCCACCGCCTTGTTCAGCGAGATGCCCAGGATCGGCGCGCCGTTCACCTTGGTGATGATGTCGCCCGCCTGGATGCCCGCGCCATAGGCCGGTGAGTCCTCGATGGGCGAGACCACCACGACCTCGTAGTCCTTGAGCTCGGAGTTATAGTGCTGGCGAATCTGGATGCCCACGCCGGTAAAATCGCCGCGGGTGTGCTTCTCGAATTCCTTGATCTGCGTGGGCCAGATCATGGCGGTGAACTCATCCAGTTCCTCCAGGCAACCCTCCATGTATTCACTGATGACCAGGGCTTCGGGGAGCTGGATGGTCTGGCGGTTGATCTTCAGCGTGTTGGCGAACTGCTCGCGGGCCACCTTGAAATCCACCACGTCGGCGTTGCGCACCTTGGCCAGGTTGGCCCGGATGCGGGCGTCGAAGCCGCCCCGCTCCACGTCGTCCCGCAAGGAGGGGAACAGCTCGCGTAGCGCGGTCGACTCGGTCAACTGCAGCATCTGCTCCAGCCCCGCCTCGGTGATGGTGCGGAAATTGACCTCCTCCACGTATTTCTGGCTGATCTCCCGGAAGGCCTCCTCCACCATGCGCGGCTCGATGCCGGCCAGGCGTTCTTCCCACTTGCTGTCCTTGGTGTAGAGCGCGTCCAGGCGCGCGTGGGTGCGGCACTCGCGGACCAGCTTGCGCACCTTCGGGTCGTGCTCGTAAATCTCGCCGATCTGGTAGTAGATCGACAGGGCCTCGAGCCACTCGTTCTTGGAGCGCAGGTCGGCGGCCTTGGCCATGGCGTCGTCGGTCAGCTTCTTGACCCATTCCTCCCGACGAAAGGCCTCTTTGCTGACCGCGTTGTTCAACGCCCGCACGGCGTAACCCAGGGCCTTGGGGAGATCGTCCCGGTCGTGGAACTTGCGGGCCTGCCGGACGTATTGCTCGTAGTCCGCCAGGGTCATCTCCGCCCGCATGTGGACCTGTTCGTTCCAGGCGTCAAGCCAGGAGGAAAGTTTGCCCACCGCTGCGTCCGAGCGGGCCAGCGTGGCGATCTGGCTGGTGGCGTCCTCGAAGCGTCCCGCGCGGATCAGCCCCACGCTGTCGTGCCAGACGGCTTCGGCCACCGTGGTCGAGGGCGGAGCGTCCTGCGCCGCCGCGTAGACCCAGTTCCCCACCCCGATGCAGGCGCTCAGCGCCGCCAGCAGCCCCAGCAGCCGGTTCCGACGTACCCAGACAGAATTCATATCCACTCCTTCCGATTGCCCTATGCGCCCGTGGCAACTATCGGATTGTAAGGCTCGTGCGCGGGAAGGTCCAATATCCCCCGCGGTCGCCTCCTTTTCACTCCCCATAAGGTCGGTCAGGACCCCCGTCCTAGTTTATGCTTCCGTGGGGCGAAATCCGTGAACCTTCCTATTCCGTTCGACGACAGGACCGGTAACTCGGTCCGCCCGCCGTCCGCCGAAGGGAATCGTCTTCTGACAGGTCTTTACACAAGCACCGCGGCGTTGCCGCCGTGTCCTACGGGTGACGGCGATGGTGCTCAACATGCGGCAAAGGGGTGCTCAGTGTGTTGGGTGGGGGCGAAGCCGGTCCGCAGGGTGTTCTCGCAGATGGTGCGGGCCTGGCAGAACTGGTAAAGATAGTTG
>JBGPAW010000129.1:0-9146 GCA_041480905.1 Phycisphaerae bacterium | reverse complement strand
CCCGTGGACCGCCGGCGCGTTCTAGCCCTGTGCCTCGAGCGTCCGATGGTCCTGGAACTCTAGCGGTTCTGCGCCTTTACGGACGCGGTCCCCAAGTCAAGTCACAGTGTATCTTCTGAGCGGTTTTCCGATTATCGGGGTTTCCGCAGGGATAAAACCGGCGACGGAACGCAGGAAGAATCGGCGACACCTTGCAATCGTCAGGCTGGGGCGCTAGAATGGTCGGCTGGCGAGCACCGCGTAAGGGAGGTCGCCGCCCGGCTTCGCAGCACAGTCGAGTCTCCAAGGGAGGTGCTCCGTGAAGGTTCGTTTTCACGCAGCGTCATCCAGGGATGGACCGTGCCCGCGCGCCGGACCACCCGGATGGCGCTCGACCGCTGGGGACCGGAGGGGTATGGGAGAAGAGAGGTCCGTGAGGAGGAAGAAGTTGCCAGACAATTCTGGTTAGAACTCCTTTTCAGACCAATGGCGGCATTGTCCTGAGGGGGGTGGTTTTCTCGTCATTTAAGCGTCGTGTCCGGCGTGCCACCGATACCAAGACCCGCCGGGGACTTAGACAGGAGGAATCATGGTGTCAAAGTCAAGAAGCAATCGTTTGGTACCTCGCGGCTGCGGGGTGATGGTGATGGCTGTGCTGGCCGCCGGGGTCCTGATCCCCCCCGCTTTGGCCCAGAACAGTTGCGTGGATCTCGGGATGTCCGATCCCTGTCACTTCCCCACGGTGCTTTCGCAAAACACCACGGGGCAACCTGATTCAAAATACCTCGGCGCGCCTGACGACATTGCCTGGGGTCTCGGAGGCCAGATCGTCACCTACCAGTTCACCTGCACCACTGTGGTAGACGGCCCCGGGCCGGACTTCAATGTCTACGAACTGGAGACCGAGCCGACCGTCGAGTTCAACCTGATCGACGTACTGGTCAGCCGCGACGGTGGTAACTTCGTCAGCGTCAAGAGCACCGAAGGACCGGGCCTAGTCATCCCCGGTGATGAAATGCACAGCAACATTGCCTTTGCGCGCTCTTACGATTTAAGCGGCTCCGGGCTGTCCTCCATTCAGTACATTCGGATCGACGGCAACGGGACCGGGGCCAGCGGGCAATTCACCGGTTTCGAGTTGGACGCCGTGGGGGCGGCCAACATAAGACTCACCTTCCTGGACTGCAACGGGAACGGGACGGTCGATGCCGCGGACATCGCCGCCCACGTCAGCCTGGACGCCAACAGCAACGGCATCCCCGACGAGTGCGACTTCCAATTCTGCGACCTGGTGTGGGGCGGATTTAACGCGTACGCCATCAATACGAAGGTGACCGACATCGACTACCTCAACGACGGGTTCTACTGGCTCGCTCCCATGGGCACCAATGGGTACATCGCCAGCTCCGGCTGCCAACCCGGAACCGTCCCCGACCGGGCGGTCGAAGTGAAAGTGAATACGTCCCTGGGCCAGGGGACCGAGCAGGAGGGCTACGTGGCCAGCGAATACTTCCACACCGTGGACGGGCAGTTGGACTGCGGGGCCGCGATCTACTCCTTGACCTTCAGCTTCAAGATCCCCGCGGGCATCAACTCCAAGTGGGACTGGGAATACTTCATTTACGACGCACGTTCGGGCGGGCGGGTGGTGCAGCTCGAGTTCCCCTCCACCGTGTCCTCGCTGGTGCCGGCGGACCAGAAAGGCAAAATCCTGGTTAAGAACCCGGCGGGTGACTATACCAGCACCGGCGTAGCCTTCGCCGTGAACACGTGTTACCAGATCCGGGTCGTATTGAACAACTTGGACGACACTTTGAAGGTGTACGTGGCTGATCTGGTGACCCCCAAGGTGGCGACCACGCGCCTGGATGCCTACGCCCACCGCATGGACTATTTCCATGTGCAGCCCAAGTACAACGGCGCCTCGAACGCGGTCTTGACGTGGTTCAAGCTGGACAAGTTCAAGTACTGTATCACCGGCCCATCCTTGATGGATTGGGCGGACTGCAACGGCAACTGCGTGGACGACCTGTGGGACATCGCCAACCTCACCGTGGAAGACTGCAACTTCAACGGCGTCCCGGACCCCTGCGACCAAACCCTGTACTGCGGCTGCGGCGAATATCCCTACGACGCCTGCATGGCGTGCAATCAGATCTGGCACCACTGGGACTTCGAGCCCACCTCCACCAATGGCTTCGCCCTCGGCGACATCAATTGCCAGGAAGGCTGGGCGTACGGACCCACCACGGAGGCGAACACCGGCCAGATCGTCGCCTCCGGTGCGCCGTTTGCGGGTCAGCCGGGCTTCTATGGGCAGGCCCTCAAGATCAACACGAAATCCTCGCCGGGCATCCGGTCCAATGGCGTACGCGGGCCGCGGACGCACGATGAGCAACCCGGCAAACCCGCGACCACCGATCCGGGCATGGAGTATTGGGAGTTCGACGTGGTCATGGACGCGGACGACCCCAACGGGAGCGTGCTCCTGGTCGTCTGGGACGAGTGCGCCAACTCGTTCACGGCGCTTTCGACGGCTCTCCCCGGGTGTTACACCGCCGACCCGCCCACCTGTTTCCTGATGGAGCAGACTGACGTCCCGTATGGCCAGAACGCCAGCGTCGGCACCTACGCCTACTTTAACGCCGGGGTGCGCTTCCGCTTTCGAGCGCAGCAGCAGGATGAGGTAATCAATATATTGAAGAACGGCGCCTGGTCCACCTCCGTGAATGGGAACGCTCCCGGCCTATGGGATATCAATGTGGCCAAGCACATCTCCATTCGGATCGACAACGAATTGGGGGAGATTCACTATTATGCGGCCGTGCACACTCCCGGACAACTGGACATCAGTCAGATCGACACCGGTGTCGCTCCGCTGGAGAATCCCAACGGCAAGGGCGACCGGCAGGTGTTGTTGGTGACCACCAGCGCGATGGCCAACGCCTACGTGGACAACCTCAAGTACACCGTGGACGACAACTGCGACCATGATATCTATCCGGACGCGTATTACCTGCCCGGGGGGGCCGGTCCGGGGAGCGCGGCCTACGACACGAATAGCGACCAGATTCTGGACTGGTGCCAGGACTGCAACCGCAACTGCCGGTTGGACTCCGTCGACATCGCGGGCGGGACCTCCCGCGACTGCAACCTCAACGGCAACCCCGATGAGTGCGACATCAATCCCTCTTACCCGGTGTATGGGCAGACGCGCGACTGCACGGGGCAACCATGGAGTGAGCCCTCCGGCGGCTGGTCCCATTACACCCGTCACGGCGGCGGCAGCCTGGACAGCAACAGCAACGGCACGCCCGACGACTGCGAACCCGCCTTGGACTGCAACGGCAACAAGATGCTGGACGCCTGCGAACTCAGTTGCACCCCTGGACCGGTCTGCAAGATCCCCCCCACCGGCTGCGGTCTGGGCCCCGATCTGGGCGGTCCGGCCGGCTGTACGCCTGACGGCATCCTCGACGACTGTCAGGCTGACTGCAACGGCAACCGTATCCACGACAGATGTGACATCGCCGCCGGCACGAGCCTGGACGTCGGACTCAACGGCATCCCCGACGAGTGCGAGGTGGATTGCGACGGCAACGGCACGCCCGACGCCTATGAGATCATCCTGGTCCCCGACCGCGACTGCTACCCCGGTACTCCCGATGGCATTCTGGACCTGTGCCAGGTCCACCCCGACTGCAACACCAACGGCCTCACCGACGCGTGCGACATCCTCCACGGCACCAGCCGGGACTGCCAGCCCAACGGCATCCCGGACTCCTGCGACCTCGAGAGCGGCGCCAGCCAGGACTGCCAGCCCAACGGCATCCCCGATTCCTGCGACATCGCCGCGGGCACCAGCCTCGACTGCCAGCCCAACGGCATCCCCGATTCCTGCGACATCGCCGGCGGGACCTCGCTAGATGCCAACGCCGACGGAACGCCCGACGAATGCATTTCGTCGGCCCACTGTCAAAGCGCGTCGCCGGTGGATCAAGGGAGTCTGTGGCGGTCGGCCAACAACACCATCAAGATCACGTTCGACGGGAACATCACCGCCCCGGCCGCCGGTCAAGTCCTGATTCAGAAGATGCTGGACAGTGGGTTGTACGACCCCGCCGATCTCTCCTCGAGCTTCACCTTCACGGTGGAAAACGACCCGAATCAGGGGAACGAGCCGCGCATCCTGAAGATCCGGGAGAACGGCACGGTGCTGACGCACCGGACGTGGTACGCGATTCACAACACTGGCGGCTGGACCGCGGCGTCGCCCTTCGAGGTCGAATACGTCCTGCAAATCGGCGACGCGAACGCCGACGGCAAGGTGCTGGCCAACGACCTCAGCGCGATCTTCCCGAAGATCCCCACCAACCCGGCGGGCGATCAGGAGCGCGCCGACATCAACGGGGATGCCAAGGTGTTGGCCAACGACCTCAGCGTAGTGTTCCCGCGCATTCCGTCGAACACGGTGACCAAGCCCACTGGTCACACGAGTTCGTGCGGCCCCTAAGCGGCATTACGGTTCGCACTTGACTGACTCGGCCCCGCAACGGTGTCCGAAACACCGTTGCGGGGCCTCTTCTTTTTTCGTCCCGGCCGTGCGACGGCCTCGGAGGAAGGTCTCGGCCGGTGCCGTCGGCTGAAGCCCCACGGACGATAGCCGGATGCCCTGCGAGGGCCGAAATAGGGCTTCCCCCGCTTCCGCCTCTGCCGAGGCCTGATTCTATCCGGGTCCGCAGGCGCCATGCCCAGGTAAGGTGACCACCCCCTGCAGCGGACATGGACGTGGTTGGCATTCAACACCACGCGGAAGCAGGATTGTTGGGCCCGCGAACCCTACCGCAGCAAACGAGAGTTGGGCGCCGCCCTCTACGGTCCGGCGCTCCGCCTGCCCGACGCACGGCCACGACCATCATCCGGCCCGGCGCGAGCTCGGTTGCGACCCAGCCCTTGAAGAAGGCGACGGAGTAAAGCCCAGGGCGAGCGCCGCGAGCCCTGGGGGAGAGCTGTCGCCCCCGCTGGGGCTGAGCGGGCGGGAAAAAAACGGGAAAAAACCCCGTGACAAGCGATGGGAAGGGGGGTATACTACTTGAGCCTCGGAGTCCGAGGTGAATCTACAGAGTGCCCACCTGCGTGCAATCAGCATGGTCAAGTGCGGGTCCCGAAGGTGCAAGCGCAAGCCGATCATCGGACTCGCCGGCGGCATCGGCGCCGGTAAGTCACTGGTGGCCAAGATTCTGACGGAGTGTGGCGCGGGACTGATTGACTCGGACGCGATCGGTCGCGCGTTGCTCGCGGAGCCGGAGGTGGCTGATACGCTCCGGGGGTGGTGGGGGGAGGAGATTTTCGATGCGGAAGGGAGGGTTGACCGCCGGCGAGTTGGTGATAAGGTATTCGCGGACTCGGTCCAGCGGGCCCGGCTGGAGCGGTTGCTGTACCCGCGGATCGCGCGGGAACGGGAAGCGGCGATCGCGCGCTACGAAGCCGACCCCGCCGTCGGGGCCATCGTGTTGGACAGCCCGTTGCTGTTCGAGAGCGGCTTGAGCCGCGTCTGCGACACGATCTGGTTCGTGGAGGCGGAGGAAGCGGTGCGCGTCCGGCGGGTGGCGGATTCACGGGGTTGGAGTCGTGCGGAGTTGGACCGCCGCGAACAGTGGCAAAAACCCCTGGAGTTGAAGCGCGCTAATGCCGATTATATTCTGGTCAACAATTCCGACATGGATGATCTGCGTCTACAGGTAGTTCACCTGTTCCAACGGGTACTCGAACGAGCAACGCATAAGAAACCGTAAATGTTTTGATTCAAGGGAACACGCCGTTCCAGGTTCAAGCACCGGCGACCCGGCCTCTGTGCGGGGGCCAAGTCGCCCGCCTATCACTCAGGAGGTTCAACTAATGGCCAAAGCCGGCCCAACCCGTATCAAATCGACCCCCCGGAAGAAAACCACATCCTCCCGATCCGATTCGTTGGCGACCCGCGAACCGGTGGAGCTCGCGGAAGAAGATCAGGAGCTGAGCTCGCTGGACGCGGAGAGCGTCGAAATGGAGGAGCCCGACACGCGGGCGGCGGTGGCCACCGACGCCTCATCCCTCGACGCCGAAACCCACGCCAAGTACGAACAGGTCAAGCGCGGCGAGATGCACATCGTCGAGCTGCAGAAAATGACGGTCAGCGAGCTGCATGACATCGCCAAGCAGGAGGATTTGGAAGAATACGCCGGCCTGAAGAAACAGGACCTGATTTTCCGCATTCTCAAGGAGCGGATTCGCCGCAACGGCATGATGTACGGCGAGGGCGTGCTCGAGGTCCTGCCCGACGGGTTCGGGTTCCTGCGCTCGCCGGAATACAACTATTTACCGTGCCCGGACGATATCTATATTTCGCCTTCGCAAATCCGGCGCTTCGGGCTGCGCACCGGGCACATCGTCGCCGGGCAGATCCGCCCGCCCAAGGAGTCGGAACGCTATTTCGCCTTGCTGCGGGTCGAGGCGATCAACTACGTCAACCCCGAGGACGTCCACGACAAAACCAACTTCGAGGACCTCACCCCGCTCCATCCCACCAAGCGGCTGTTCCTCGAAACCACGACCGAGGAACTCAACATGCGCATCGTGGACCTGGTCACCCCCATTGGCAAAGGTCAGCGCATGCTCATCGTGGCCCCGCCGCGCACCGGCAAGACCGTCCTGCTGCAAAAGATGGCCAACGCCATCGCCGCCAACCATCCCGACTGTTACATCTTCATTCTGCTCATCGACGAGCGCCCCGAGGAAGTCACCGAGATGGAACGCCATACCACCGCCGAGGTCATCAGCTCGACCTTCGACGAGCCGGCCTCCCGCCACGTGCAGGTGGCTGAGATGGTCATCGAAAAGGCCCGTCGCCTGGTGGAGTACGGCCAGGACGTGGTCATCCTGCTCGATTCGATCACCCGCCTGGCTCGGGCCTACAACACGGAAGTGCCGCACTCGGGCAAGATTCTCTCCGGCGGTATCGACGCCAACGCCCTGCAAAAGCCCAAGCGCTTCTTCGGCGCCGCCCGCAACATCGAGGAGGGCGGCTCGCTCACGATTATCGGAACGGCCCTGGTCGACACCGGCTCCAAGATGGACGAGGTCATCTTCGAGGAATTCAAGGGCACCGGCAACAGCGAACTGCACCTGGATCGTCGCCTGGTCGAGCGGCGCAGTTGGCCGGCCATCGACATCCCCGCCAGCGGAACGCGCAAGGAAGAACTGCTCATGCACCCCAAGGAATTGGAGTTGGTCTTCCGGCTGCGCCGCGTGCTCACCGACATGAACGTGGTCGAGTCCGTGGAACTGCTGCGGAACCGCCTGAGTAAAGTCAAGACCAACAACGAGTTCCTCATGACCATGAACCTCGATTAGCCGTCTCGCGTTTTGAAAGGGGTTCCACGAGGAGACCGAAGATGGCAACCATCGGCAGGAGAATGGCAGCTTGGGTTCATCAGCTCACTTACGCTCAACTCCCGGACAAGACCATCCACGAGGTCAAGCGGCGGGTGCTCGACTCCATCGCCACCACCTTGGGGGCGTACCGTAGCGAGCCGGCCAGGATCGCCCGCGAGGCGGCGCTGGCCGTGAAGGACCCGCGGGGCGGCACCGTGTGGGGCACCCGGCACCGCACCACCCCGGACCTGGCCGCCTTCGCCAACGGGGCCATGGTCCGCTACCTGGACTTCAACGACACCTACCTGAGCAAAGAGCCGGCCCACCCCTCGGACAACATTTCCGCGGCGGTGGCGGTGGCCCAGGCCGCCGGCAAGGGCGGCAAAGACGCGATCCTTGCCACGGTCATCGGCTACGAAATCCAGTGCCGCCTGTGTGACGCCGACAGCCTCCGCGCCCACGGTTGGGACCACGTGACCTACGGAGCGTTGTCCACGGCCCTGCTGGCCGGTAAGCTGTGGGACCTGAACGAGGATCAGCTTGAGCATGCTCTGGGCCTAGCCGGCGTGTGCAACATCGCCACGCGCCAGACGCGGACGGGGCAGATTTCGCACTGGAAGGCCTGCGCCTTCTCCAACGCCGCCCGCAACGGCGTGTTCGCGGCGGACCTGGCCCGCCGCGGGATGATCGGGCCGTTCGAAATCTTTGAAGGCCCCAAAGGGTTGATTAAGCAACTGTCGTTGCCCGGCGTGAAGAAAGTCAAGCTGGGCGGTGACGGCGACTTTATGATCGACAAGACCTACATCAAGTTCTGGCCGGCGGAATACCATTCGCAGTCGGCCATCGACGCCTGCTTGCAGTTGCGCCCCCTGGTCAAGGGCAAGGAGATCAAGAAGATTCACATCAAGAGCTTCGAGGCCGCCGTGAGCATCATCGGCTCGGAGCCGGAGAAGCTGCGGCCGACCTCGCGGGAAACCGCCGACCATTCCATGTTCTACTGCTGCGCGGCGGCCCTGCTCGACGGGGACGTGACCCTGGAGACGTTCGACGACCAGCGCCTGAGCGACCCGCAAATTCTCGAGCTGATCGACAAGACCAAGATCGTTGAAGACCCCAAGCTCAACAAGGCATATCCCCGGGGCATCCCCAATGACATCACCATCACGTGCAAGGACGGCACCACGGCCAACAAGCGGGTGGACTTCCCCCGCGGCCATGCGGGTAACCCCATGACCGACGAGGAGGTCATCGCCAAGTTCAAGCGTTTGGCCAAGGGCGTGGTCACGCGCGGGACGGCCAAGAAAATCATCGACCGCTGCCTGCGGCTCGACGAATTGACCGATCTGGCCGAGTTGTTCGCGTTCCCCGTGATCCGAGAATAGGGTGGACCGCCCAAAGCAGGGTGTGCACCGTCCGCACCACGGGCGATGGCCGTGGGGCCCGGCCCATCGCTAAACGACCACAAACTCGTGGGCCGCGGTCCGCGTGAGGAAGCGGCGCAACGGCGTCCGCCGACGCGGAACGGGTGCGTGCAAGCGGATGTAGCGTCTCCCCTTGTGAGCGACAAGGACAGCATAGCGTCACCCCTCGCCTGCCTGTCGGCAGACAGGTAGGTGACGAACACACGTTTCACGTGAAACGGTTCTTCAAGTGAGACTGCGAACGGTGTTTCACGTGAAACAGATTTGGCGGGTTTCAAGTGGGACTGTGAAGCGTGTTTCACGTGAAACAGGTTTGCGCGGAGGAAAGGCGGG
>JBGPAW010000128.1:0-9174 GCA_041480905.1 Phycisphaerae bacterium | reverse complement strand
CGCTATTACCTGACGGCCATCGCCCCCGAGCAACAACGCACGGCTTTCGACGTGGATGACTTCATCAACCGCAACAACACCGAACTGCTCAACGTGCTGGGCAACTTCGTGAACCGGACGGTCACCTTCGCGCACAAGTACTTCGAGGGCAAGGTGCCGCCGGCCGGCACCCGCGACGGCCTCGATCTCGCTCAGCTCGAAGCCTGCCGTTCCGCCGCCGAGGCGACCGCCGGACACTTGGAGAAGTGCCACTTCAAGGCGGCTTTGGCCGAGGTCATGGAATTGTCCCGTTCCGGCAACGTGTACTTCGACACCACGGCCCCCTTCCGCACGCGCAAGACCGACCTCGAGGCCTGCGGCCGCGCGGTGAGCGTCTGCCTCCAGACCATTCGCACGCTGACCACCCTGATGGCCCCGTTCCTGCCCTTCTCCGCCGAGAAGTGCCTGGCTATGCTGCGCCTGGACCAGACGGCGCTGCGGTGGGACGCTGCGACCGAGGAGTTGCCTGTCGGTCATGTCCTTGGTCCGGCCCAGATTCTGTTCAACAAACTCGACGCGGTGGAGTTGTTTGGCGCGTGACAACCGCTCTACCGCGTTTGACGATGTGTAAGGCTTGACCGGAGAGACCCAGACGGTGGAATTGCCGCTCCCTTACCATGAGCTCGATACCACGGTCGCGACGCACCTGCGCCGCGACTACGTGGCGCTGCGCGCGGACCAGACCGTGGCCGACGCGCTGGTCCGCCTGCGGACGCAGGACCTGGGCGAACGGGTGGTCTATTTCTACGTCGTCGACGCGGAGGACAGGCTCGTTGGCGTCCTGCCCACCCGCCGGTTACTCATGGGCGCGCCGGATGCACGCATCGACGCGCTCATGCAACGCAAAGTGATTTCCCTCCCGCACACCGCAAACCTCCTGCTGGCCTGCGAGTTTTTCGTGATGTACCGGCTGCTGGCGCTCCCGGTGGTGGACGAGGTGGGCCGGCTTCTGGGCATCGTGGATGTTAGCGTCTTCACCGACGAGATCTTCGATCTCTCGGAGCGTCAGTCCGCGGACGACGTTTTCCAACTCATCGGCGTGCGGCTGGCCCAAAGCCGCACGCTCACGCCGTGGGCCAGTTTCCGCCGGCGTTTCCCCTGGCTGCTGTGCAACGTGGCCGGCGGCATCGCCTGCGCACTCATCGCCGGGCAGTACGAGGCCTTCCTGGACAGCGTCATAGTCCTGGCACTGTTTATCCCCGTCGTCCTCGCCCTCGCCGAAAGCGTGAGCATGCAGTCGATGACCTTGACGCTCCAGGCCATGCACCAGCACCACGTCGACTGGCGGTTCCTCCTGCGTGCGATCGGCCGGGAGGTCCTGGCGGCGTTCCTGCTCGCGGCCGCCACCGGTCTGGTGGTCGGCACGGTCGCGTTCCTCTGGAAGTCGTCCGCCCGGGTGGCCGCGGCGATCGGCGGCACGATCCTGCTCTCGGTGATGACGGCCTGCCTGCTCGGGGTGATCCTGCCGGCGGGCGTCCGGGCGCTGCGCGGCGACCCGAAGATCGCCGCCGGTCCCATCGTGCTCGCCATCGCCGATGTCGCCACGCTGCTGCTCTACTTCAACCTCGCCGGCTTCCTGCTGGGATAAGGCGTTGGAAATGGGGCCTCGTGCTCGCAAGGCGACGGGGGCAACTTGGAGTGCGGCGGCCGTGACGCCGCTTTGGCTTTGCTGCCAACGTGATCTCGGCGGAAGCCAAAGCGCCGCCGGTGGCGGCGCACTCCACACGACTCCACACGGAGCACGCTCTCAGTCCGTTCCGCCGATCCGCTCGAGCTCACTGCGTAGGTGAGCTGGATCGCCGTGCTCGAAATCCAGCTTGACCAGCGCCTCGATTTTCGCCCGCAAGCGGTCGGCCACACGACAGGCAAACTCCAGCCGCTCCTCGGCCGTACCCGGCTGAAATGAAGGGTCCGGCATCGGCCAATGGGCACGCAGCGGCGCTCCGGGCCAGACCGGGCACGGTTCCTGAGCCGCGTCGTCGCACAGCGTGATGACCACGTCGATGGGCACGTCTGCGAACTCGTCCCAGCTTTTCGAGTAGTGCTCGATCATGGGCACGCCGAGGTGATCCATCGCGGCGCTGGCCAGCGGATGCACGAAACCGGCTGGATACGAGCCGGCCGACAGGGCCTCGAAGCGCTCCGCATCGGCATGCCTTAGCAGCGCTTCGGCCATCTGCGACCGGCAGCAATTACCCGTGCACAAGAACAGAACCTTCATCTTCTTCACTGCGGCGCCCCCGCACAAGTCCAAAGTCCAAGGCCCAAAGATCAGAACTCGGCCCGAGCTTCTCCTGCGGGTAGTTTCGCGTGGGAGAGGCACGCTGTAAACCCGCCGCCGGCGCCCTTGATTTGCTGCGCGGAGGACCCTAGTGTAGTGCCTCGCAAGGACCGCGACTTATCCGAGCCGCGAGCGCCAGCGAGCGGTTTTTGACGGCGCGAACGCTTACGCTCGCTCGCGCTCGCGGCTCGGACCCAATATGTCGCCTTGATCCTGAGGCCGTATTGCCGCACCCAGGCACGGAAGGATCCAGCGATGACGGCTGCGTGGCGCGTGGGCATCGGATATGACATTCACCGCCTGGTGGACGGCCGCCCGCTCTTGTTGGGCGGAATCCGGATCGACTTCCCGCAGGGTCTCTTCGGTCACAGCGACGGCGACGTCGTGCTCCACGCCGTGGCTGACGCCTTGCTCGGCGCCGCGTCCCTGCCCGACATCGGCGACCTGTTTCCTGACACCGACCCGGCCTACCAGGACGCCGACAGCCGCGAGCTGCTCGCCGAGGTGGTGCGGAAGGTGGCGGCGGCCGGTTACCGCCCGCACAACATCGACTGCATCGTCCACGCCGAGCGCCCCAAGCTCAGTGAGTTCAAGGACCGCATGGCCCGGTCCATCGCGGAGCTGGCCGGTCTGGACCGCGCCGCCGTCAGCGTCAAGGCCAAGACCAACGAAGGGCTGGGACCGGTGGGCACCGGTGAGGGCATCGCTTGCACCGCCGCGGCGACGCTCGTCCCGCTGAGCTACCGACCCTCGTGACCCGGAGCGTTCACCGCTGGAAGGGTGTCCCAATGTCCATTCGCATCTACAACACGTTGACCAACCAGAAGGAGTCGTTCGCGCCGTTGCAGCCCGGCAAGGTCGGCATGTACGTCTGCGGCCCGACCGTGTACAAGAACAGCCACATTGGCCACGCCGTAGGGCCGGTGATCTTTGACGCCATCAAGCGCTACCTGACCTTCCGGGGCTACCACGTCACCTTGGTCATCAACGTCACCGACGTGGAGGACAAAATCATCGCCGAATCGGTCAGCCAGGGCCGCATGCCCTTCGCCCTGGCTGAGGAAGTCACCGAGAATTACCTCCGGGCGATGGACCGGCTCGACGTCCGCCAGAACATCGACCACATGCCCAAAGTCTCCACCCACATGGAGGACATCATCTGCCTCATCCAGCGGATCATCGACCAGGGCTACGCCTACGAGGCGGGCGGGGACGTGTACTTCGACGTCGCCCGGGACACCGCTTACGGCAAGCTCTCCAACCGCAAGGCCGACGAGCAGTTCGGCCAACGCGACCTCGCCTCGGGCCAGAAACACAACCCTGGCGATTTCGCCCTGTGGAAGGGCGCCAAGCCCGACGAACCCGACGAGGTCAAGTTCGATTCGCCGTGGGGCAAAGGCCGGCCCGGCTGGCACATCGAGTGCTCCGCGATGAGCATGCGCTACCTGGGCGAGTCCTTCGACATTCACGGCGGCGGCATGGACCTGATCTTCCCACACCATGAGAACGAGATCGCCCAGTCCGAGTGCGGCACGGGCAAGCCCTTCGCCAAGTACTGGATGCACCACGGCCTAACCCGTTTCAACACCAAGAAGATCAGCAAGTCCGACGCGGAGATGGCCGCCGCTTTGCAGAAGATGACCCTCAGCACCTTGCTCCACCGGTACAGCGGTGAGCTGCTCCGCTTCTTCATCCTCAGCACCCACTACCGCCGACCGATCGACTTCTCCGACGAAGAGATGGAAGCCAAGCGCAAGGGGCTGACCACCTTCTATCGGTTGTTCGAACGGGTCCAGCGGGTTACCGGACGAGGTCCGTACGAGGACGCTCAGCCGACGATGCAATCGCTGCGCGGTTTCGCCTCGGTCTCCGCGGAAGCACACCGCTTGATCGAGGAGGTCGGCGAGGACCATGAGCGGTACGTCCAGGTCATGGACGACGACTTCAACACCGCCGCCGCCATCGCTACCCTGTTCGACCTGGCCGGCCGCATCAACCGCTACATCGACACCCAGAAGCTCGAAGGCGGGGGCGACGAAGAGCGCCGGGCCTTGGCCTTGGAAGCGACCCGGCAAATCGTCGCGTTGGGACGGCTGATCGGGCTGTTCCTCCGTACGCCGGAGTCGGTCGCGGGCGCGGACACCGGCCTGGTGAACGACGTGATGCAGGTGCTCATCGACGTCCGCGCCCACTGCCGCAAGAACAAGGACTTCGCCACCGCCGACCTGATCCGCAAGCGCCTCGGCGAAGTGGGTATCACCCTCGAAGACCGCCCGGACGGCACCCTCTGGCGCCTCGGCGACTGATTCGGCAGTCAACCGCTAGCGTATCAGGTCCAAGTCGTCGGGGGGCTGATCGGGATCGAAGTCGAACCGCCGCAGCCATTCGTCGGTTTCCTCGGGGAGTAACGCGCCCGGCTTTTCCGGCGGCGGCGCCGGCGGGAGGTTCTCACTGAGGGTGGACGGCGGCGGCGAGGCGAGCCCGCGGGCGAAATCCGCCGAGGTCAGGCACCGGCACCGCCGTCGCCGGGCCGCCGATTGAATCGCCCGGTCCCCGGTGATCACGTACATGGCTGCGGGAGCCGGGGCCCGCTCGATCAGTTCCTCGATCACCTCGTCCGCGGAACGTGGCCCACTGAAGACCACGGTGAGGTTCGGCGCCTGCATCTGCTGGATGACTCCCGGCCGGGGCGGGGGTCCGTCGAAGACGACCGTCAGATCAGCCGCCGTTTGCCGTGCCCAGTCCGCCAGGATTTCACATAACCGTTGCCTCCCGATGGCGGGTCCTGGCAGGTGCGTGTGGGCCGCGTAGAGCAGGTTGTTGCCGTCGATCAGGTAGACCATGTGTCACCGGTTGCTGGCTAGGTCATGGCCGTCCAAAATCGCGATTATACCCCGCCGGGCTGTTCGACGCCGCTTCTGTGGGGGGGGGGCCGCCTTCCATACTCAGCATTTCACAAATCGACTTTGCCCACCGGCGTGCTAAAATAAGCGGATTACCTGAGCGAGTGGGAGGCAAGCTCATGTTCCCAACAGACTGGACTCTGCGCCGGCTTTTTGCCGAAGCGGGCTTGGCCGGGATTTCGCTCGAAAAGTTGCCCGAGGTACCAGTTCGTGGCTTGGCTGACGATTCGCGACGCGTGTCGCCAGGAGACTGCTTCATTGCCATTCCCGGAACGCGGAACGACGGGCACGATTTCGTCCCGGCGGCGGTTGCTGCCGGCGCGACGGCTGTCGTCACCGAAAGGCCGGTGCCGCTGCCGGAGCCCATCGTCGCCGTGCAAGTGTCCAATGCCCGGTTGGCAGTGGCGCGGCTGGCGGCGGCGTTTTATGGGGTGAACCGTTCCCGGAACGGGCATCGGCTGCGTCTGGTCGGCGTGACCGGCACCAACGGCAAGAGCACCACCTGTCGCATCCTGCAATCCATCCTGGAGACCGCCGGTCATCGGACGGCGGTGGTGGGGACGCTGGGGTACGATCTGGTGGACAGTTCCGTGCCGGCTCCGTTGACCACCCCGCCGCCGATCGATCTGTGCGCCTACCTCTCGCGGGCGAGGGATGCCGGCGCGTCCTACGCGGTGATGGAGGTCTCCAGCCACGCCTCGGACCAACACCGCTGCGACGGGCTGACCTTCGACGCGGCGGTGTTTACCAACCTGACCGGCGACCACTTCGACTACCACCGGACGCGCGAGGCCTACCTGCGGGCCAAAAAGCGCCTGTTCGACAACCTCGACCCCGACGCGGCGGCGGTCATCAATGACGACGACCCTGCGGCGGAGGAGATGGTAAGCGACTGTCGGGCCGCCGTGGTGCGCTACGGCATCGCCAACCCGCAACTGGAGGTCACCGCGGAAATCCGGGCCATGTCGCTCAGCGGGAGCGAGCTCGAACTGCGTTTTGGTCCATTTAAGATGTCCGTGCGCAGCAGCCTGATCGGGCGGCACAACGCCTCGAACGTGCTCGCGGCGGTAGGCACGGCCTACAAGCTGGGGGTCCCCCAAGAGGACATCGCCCGCGGGATCGAGCGGCTGGGTCTGGTCCGCGGACGGCTCCAGCGGGTGGAGCCGGAGGGCTTTCCGATCTCCGTGCTGGTGGACTACGCCCATACCGACGACGCGTTAGACAACGCGCTCTCCACGCTCAAGCCGCTGACCATCGGGCGGTTGATTTGCGTGTTCGGGTGCGGCGGCGACCGTGACCGCACCAAACGACCGCGGATGGGGGCCGTGGCGGGCCGACTGGCCGACGTCGCCGTGGTCACCACCGACAACCCCCGGAGCGAAGACCCCAACACCATCATCGCGGAAATCCTGCCGGGCTTGAAGGGATCCCCCGATTGCGATGCCTATGTTGTCCCCGACCGGGAGGCCGCGATTGGCCAGGCCATCGCCATGGCCGAGGCGGGCGATACGGTCCTGATCGCAGGAAAGGGGCACGAGGATTACCAGATTCGCGGCGGGGAAACCATCCACTTTGACGACGTGGAGGTGGCGGTTGAGGCGTTGCGGCAGGTTGATCCGCACGGGCCGCGGTTGCGGGGAGTGAGCCGCGTATGATCGCTCTGAGGTTGGATGAGATTGTTCAGGCGGTCGGCGGGCGCATGTCGGGCCCGTGCGAGCCGGTCGGCGTGACGGGTTTGTCCACCGACACGCGTACCCTCAAGCCGGGCGAAATCTTCGTGGCCCTCGCCGGGGAGAGCTTCGACGGACATCGTTTCGTGGCGGAAGCTTTTGCCAGGGGCGCGCGGGCGGCGCTGGTCGCGGAGTCGGCGGGGGACGGCGCGGTCTCTGCCGCTCCCGACGTGGGGCTGCTTATTATCGTGGACGACACGCGCGCCGCCTTGGGCCGGTTGGCCGCCTATCATCGCCGGCGATTGCCCGCCAAGGTGATCGCCGTCACCGGCAGCAACGGCAAGACGACCACCAAAGGCATGATCGACCACGTGCTGAGCACGTGTCTGTCCGGTCGAGCGGCCCAGAAGAGTTTCAACAATGATATCGGGGTTCCGTTGACGTTGCTGTCCGCCGAGCCGGCGGACCGCTACTTGGTGGTCGAGATCGGCTCGAATGCTCCCGGCGAGGTGGCCCAGTTGGCCCAAATGGCCTCGCCTGACATCGGCGTGGTGATCTCCATTGGGCACGCTCATCTGGAGGGGTTTGGCGGGCTGGAGGGGGTCGCCCGCGAGAAGCTGTCGCTGCTGGACCACGTGGCGCCCGGCGGGCTGGGCGTGGTGAATCTCGACGATCTGCGGACGGTCGAGCACGGTCCGCTGCCGGAGGGCTTGAAAACCATCACCTACGGGACCGATTCCCAGGCCGACGTGCGCGTAACTGACTTGGACTGCCGGCTCGACGAAGTGACCTTCCGCATCAACGAACGCCATGCGGTCCGGCTGCCCGTCTCCGGGGTCCACAATGCCAAGAACGCCGCGGCGGCGTTCGCGGTGGCCCGGCGGATGCAGTTGGAGCCGGAGCAGATCGTAGCGGCGTTGGCCACCGTTCGCCTGCCGCAGATGCGCTTGCACGTACGGCGGGTGGGCTGCGTAACCCTCATCGAGGATTGCTACAACGCCAACCCGACCAGTATGGCGGCGGGCATTGAGGTCCTGTGTACGGCTGACCGGCTGGAAAGCCGGTCCCACCAACGGCGGCGGCGCGTGCTGATCGCGGGCGAGATGATGGAACTGGGGACGGAGAGCGCCGCTCTGCACGAGCAGGTCGGCGCTCTGGCGGCCCGGGCGGGGATCGCTCTGGTCGTAACGGTGGGGGGCGGAGCGGGTGCGATCGTGGACGGCGTACGTTCCGTGGACCCGGCTATCGTCACTCACGCCTGCGCCTCGACCGAGCAGGCCTGCGCCGAGGTGCCCGCCCTGCTGGCCGAAGGGGACACGGTGCTGATCAAGGGCTCGCGGGCCGTGGGCCTGGAGCGACTGTCCCAGCGGATCGCGGAACGGTTCGCCGCCGCGAAGAGTGCCACTAAGACACTAAGACACAAAGAATGCAAGATGGAGAATTGAGCATGGAGAATGCAGAATGCAAAATGGAAAAGCGCGCGCATCGCTTCTCCATTCTCCATTCTCCATTCTCCATTATTTTTCGTGTCTTGGTGCCTTCGTGGCCCAGGGATTGAGGGAGAACGCCTCCCGTGTTGTATCACTTGTTTCGAGCCTTACTGGAAGGTCGGCACTACGCTTATGAAAACGCGCTCTTTCGGGCGACGTTGGCGGCGTTGTTCTGCTTCCTGTTCGTGCTGCTCGCCGGCCCGAAGGTCATCCGCCAACTGGTGAAATACAAGCTCGGCGACCACCCCGAGTTCGACCACGCCTCGCTCAACGAACTGATGCGGGACAAGGAACGCATCCCCACCATGGGCGGGGTACTGATCATCGCGGCCATACTCCTCGGGACCGTACTCTTCGCCGATGTCCTGCGGGTTTTCTACGTGCAGATGGGAATGGTGGTCGTGTTGTGGCTGGCGGTGCTGGGGGCAGTCGACGACTGGTTCAAGCTGACCCGCACCCGCCGAAGCGGCACCCGCGACGGGCTGAAGAGTTACGAGAAGCTGCTGTTCCAGGTGGGTCTCGCCGTGATCCTGGGGTATTTCGTTTATAGTTCGGGGCGCACCAACTTCGCCTGGGTGGGCGGCGTGTCCGGCGATCAGCCGATCGAAGCCTATCGCGTGCTGAGCGTGCCGTTCTACAAGCAGGGGTTGGTGTTGGGGCCGCTGGCGTTCATGGCCGTCGCGGTGCTGGTGATCACCGGTACGAGCAACGCGGTCAATCTCACCGACGGTATGGACGGGTTGGCCTCCGGGTGCGTGGCGATCTGCAGCCTGGTGTTCATGATCCTGGCG
>JBGPAW010000127.1:0-9200 GCA_041480905.1 Phycisphaerae bacterium | reverse complement strand
CAGGTCGATACGTTGGTCATGCTGGGGGGGAATCCCGCGTTCGATGCGCCGGCGGACCTGGAGTTTGCCAAGCGGCTCGCCGCAGTGAAGACGAGTGTCCATCTGAACCTCTACCGCAACGAAACGGCGAACCTTTGTACCTGGCACCTGCCGCGAGCGCACGCTCTCGAATCGTGGGGGGACGAACGAGCGTATGACGGGACGGTCAGCATTGTGCAGCCACTCATCGAGCCGCTCTATGGCGGCAAAACACCGATCGAGGTGTTGGCGCTGATTCTGGGGGAGGAGCCGACTACAGGCTACGATATCGTACGGCGGACGATGAGGAGTCCCTCCGTCGCCCCTCCGGGGCTCAGTCTGCCAAGTGGATCTTCACCCAGGGCTAGCGCCCTGGGCTATCCACTGCCGCCCCTGACCCTTGACACTTCGTGTCAAGGGCTAGCAGGGCTGGGGGTTGCAGACGCGCCCACGCGGGAAACGGACGAAGGGAAAGGGGGTCCGTGGGACGGGATGTGGGGGGAGGAGTTTGAGAGGTCTTGGCGGCAGGCGCTGCACGACGGGATTGTCGCGGACAGCGCGTTCGCAGGGGTAACCCCCTTGTTACGTGGGGGGGAGTGGATCGACCTCCTCCGGGCGGGCGCCGTCGCACCAACGGCACCCAAGGACGCGCTCGAAGTGGTGTTCCGTCAGGACCACCGCGTGTACGACGGGCGGTTCGCCAACAACGGTTGGCTGCAAGAACTGCCCGATCCGATGACGAAGATCACGTGGGACAACCCAGCGCTGCTCGCGCCGGCGACGGCCGAGCGGCTGGGGATCAGCACTGGCGATGTCATCAAGCTGACGCTCGACGGGCGCGTGCTGGAGATCGCGGCATTCGTCATGCCCGGGCATGCCCCGGACTCGATCACCCTGCGTCTGGGCTACGGCCGAACGGCGGCGGGGCGGGTGGGCAACGGGGTCGGATTCAACACGTATGGGCTGCGCACGACCAAGGCGATGGACTTGGCCACCGGGGCGCAGATCAGCAAGACCGGCGGACGGTACAAGTTGGCCGTCACGCAGGATCACCACGCGATCCAATCGGAGGTGGGCGAGCGGGAGAAGGCCGCCCGACTGGGCGCGCTGGTCCGCGAGGCGAGCGTGGAGCACTACCGGGAACATCCGGACTTCGCCAAGCACGCGGTCCACCATCCGCCGCTGCTCCAGTTGTGGGAGGAGCCCAGGCACGAGGAGGGCCATCGCTGGGCGCTGGCGATCGACCTGAATATCTGCACGGGGTGCAGCGCGTGCGTGGCGGCCTGCCAGGCAGAGAACAACAGTCCGGTGGTGGGCAAGGACGAGGTCGACCGCGGGCGCGAGATGCACTGGATCCGAGTGGACCGCTACTTCCGCGGCGAGCCGGACCGCCCCGAAGTGGTGCATCAGCCGCTGACCTGCCATCACTGCGAGAACGCGCCGTGCGAACAGGTGTGTCCGGTGGCGGCGACGATGCACAGCCAGGAAGGCCTCAATGAGATGGTCTACAACCGCTGCATCGGCACGCGGTATTGCTCGAACAACTGCCCGTACAAAGTGCGGCGGTTTAACTGGTTCAACAACCATAAGAACCTGACGGAAGTCGAGAAGCTGGCGTTCAATCCGGCGGTGACGGTGCGCAGCCGGGGGGTGATGGAGAAGTGCACCTACTGCGTGCAGCGGATCAACGCGGTGAAGATCGCGGCCAAGAACGAGCGGCGGTCGATCCGCGACGGGGAGATCACCCCGGCGTGTGCCCAGGCGTGCCCGACGCAGGCGATCGTGTTCGGCGACCTGAGCGACAAGAACAGCCGCGTGGCCCAATGGCAGGCGTCCGAGCGGGCCTACGCGATGCTCGCCGAACTGAACGTCCGCCCGCGCACGCAGTATCTGGCGAAGCTACGAAACCCGGCCGGCGAACGGCCGACGTGAAAGAAGGCCACCAAGACACGAAGGCACGAAGGAGAATGGAGAATTGAGAATGGAGAAGGAAGAACGTTTCGAGGTACGACTCTTCGTTCTTCATTCTCCATTCCCCATTCTGCATTTGTTGCCCCACCGGCGAGCTACCGTCCCATGACCACGGCGCTGTTGGACAACACTTTGGAAGACCCCACGCGGCGGGCGCCGCTGGTGCTCGGCGACCACGATTTCACCACGGTCACCGAGAAAGTGTGTGGGATCACCGAGCGCCCGAAGCCGCCGCGGGCGTGGTACGTGGCTTTTGCGATATCCTCGTCGTTGACGGTCGTGCTGGCGGCCATGGTGGGCTACCTGATCCTCACCGGCGTCGGGGTGTGGGGCCTGAACATCCCGGTGGGGTGGGGGTTCGACATCACCAACTTCGTCTTCTGGGTGGGCATCGGGCACGCCGGGACGTTGATCTCCGCCATCCTGTTCCTCTTCCGCCAGAAGTGGCGCACCAGCATTAACCGCTTCGCGGAGGCCATGACCATCTTCGCGGTGGTCTGCGCCGGCTTATTCCCGGGCATCCACCTGGGACGGGTGTGGGTGGCGTACTGGCTGGCCCCGGTGCCGAACCAGATGCAGATGTGGCCGAACTTCCGCAGCCCGCTGCTGTGGGACGTGTTCGCGGTGGGCACCTATGCGCTGGTCTCGCTGATGTTCTGGTACATGGGGATGATCCCGGACCTGGCGGCGCTGCGGGACCGGGCCCGGACGCGCGCCCGAGCGATCATCTACGGCTTGCTCGCCCTGGGCTGGCGGGGTTCCAACCGGCAGTGGTTGCGTTACGAGCGGGCCTACCTGCTGCTCGCCGCCCTGGCAACGCCGCTGGTGTTGAGCGTCCACTCGGTGGTGAGCTTTGACTTCGCGGTGTCGCAGTTGCCGGGCTGGCACACGACGATCTTCCCGCCGTACTTCGTGGCGGGAGCGATCTTCAGCGGGTTCGCCATGGTGATGACGCTGGCCATCCCGGCCCGGCAGTTCTTCGGCTTGCAGGAGCTGATTACCCCACGGCACCTGGAGAACATGACCAAGATCATTTTGGTGACCGGCTCGATGGTGGGCTACGCCTACGGGATCGAGTTCTTCATCGCCTGGTACGGCGGCAATGCCTACGAGAGGTTCGCGTTCGTGAACCGGGCCCTGGGGCCTTACGCCTGGGCGTACTGGATCATGGTCTCGTGCAACGTGCTGGCCCCGCAGTTGTTCTGGTTCAAGAAGTGCCGCACGAGCCTGTGGGTCATGATGGCGGTGTGCATCGTGGTGAACATCGGGATGTGGTTCGAGCGGTTCGTCATCATCGTCAGCTCGTTGAGCTCGGACTTCTTGCCGTCGAGCTGGGGGCCATACAAGCCAACCTGGGTGGAAATCCTGACCTTGGCGGGCAGCTTCGGGTTGTTCTTCACGCTGTTTCTGCTGTTCATGCGTTACCTGCCGATGGTGGCGATGGCGGAGGTGAAGAGCGTGATGCCGCAGGCCACGCTGGAGCGGGCCCACCATCGCGGGCTGGGCGACTACTGGGGCGACATGCCGCAACTGCACGCGGAACACCACGGCGACGCATTGGAGACGGTTCGTTGAGTCAAGCGGCGATCCCATCTCCGGCGGCGGCCGACAGCGAGCGCAAGCCGCTCTGGGGCTACGTGGTGGAGTTCGAGACCGTGCCGGCCCTGCTCGCCGCGGCGGAGCGGGTGCGCGACGCCGGGTACACGCGCTGGGACTGCCACACGCCGTTCCCGGTGCACGGGCTGAATGACGCCATGGGGCTGCGGGCCACCCGCCTGCCCTGGCTGGTGTTCGGCGCGGGGCTGACCGGCGCGTCGGTCGGGCTGGGATTGCAATACTTTACCAACGCGTTCGATTACCGGTTCATCATCAGCGGAAAGCCGTTCTTTTCCGTGCCGGCCAACATCCCGGTGACGTTTGAGCTGACCATCCTGTTCAGTGCCGTAGCGGCGTTTGTGGGCATGATCGTGCTCAACGGGCTGCCGCGGTGGTACCACGCCTTGTTCACCCGGCGGAGTTTTCGGCGGGCGACGGCGGACCGGTTCTTTATCAGCATCGAGGCCCGAGACCCGACGTTCCACGTGGCGCAGACCAAGGCATTCCTAGAATCGTTGGGCGGAGCGACGGTCGAAGAGGTGGAGGACTGAGACGATGCCCCGTTGGATGGGATGGAGTGTGCTGGTTCTGGCGGTGCTGGCGTTGGTGCCGCCGGTGCTGATCGCCCGGGCGCGCTCGGTGACCTCGCCGCGACCGCGGCTGCACCTGATCCCGGACATGGACAACCAGCCGAAGTACAAGGCCCAAGCGTGGGACCCGTTGTTCGCGGACCGGCGGGCGATGCGTCTGCCGGTCGCGGGCGCGGTGGCCCGCGGGGAGCTCGAGGCCGCCCCGGCCTACTACCACGGGGAGATCAACGGCGCGTGGGCGACGACGTTCCCGGTGTCGGTGGACGAGACTCTTCTGCGGCGCGGGCAGGAGCGGTTCAATATCTATTGCGCCCCGTGCCACGGGTTGGCCGGTTACGGCAACGGCATGGTCTCGAAACGGGCCGAGGCGCTGGAGGAGGGCACCTGGGTGCCGCCGCTGTCCTTTCACCAAGACCAGGTGCGGCAGCGGGCGGTCGGGTACCTTTTCCACATCGTCACCTATGGGATTCGGACCATGCCCGCGTATGGGTCGCAGATTCCGGTGGCGGACCGCTGGGCGATCGTCGCTTACGTCCGCGCCCTGCAACGGAGCCAGAACGCACGGCTCGAAGATGTGCCGGCCGACGTGAGAGAAAGCTTGCGATGAGTCCTCGCGCCGCGCGACCAAAGGCGCCTCGGGGAATGGAGAATGAAGAACTGAGAATGGAGAAAGAAGAACGCGTGGGTCGGCGCCCGCCGGGTGGTGAGAGGATCCATTCCCCCGGTGGTAAGGAGACTTTTGGTGAGTGAGGCGAACGTGGACCGCCCGGTAGACATCTCGGGAGAGCCGCGACGGCTGGGCGAGCTGGGGCCGCGCGCGTGGCGCGTCGCGGCGCTGTTCGGCGCAGTCGGGCTGGCGATGAGCGCATGGCTCGCCTACCGGAGTGAAGGAGGGGCGCAGCGGTTCTATCACGCCTATCTGGTCAACTTCTGCTATTTCCTCAGTCTGGCGCTGGGGGCGCTGTTCTTCGTGATGCTGCAACACCTGACCCGATCGGGCTGGAGTGTGGTGGTGCGGCGGCTGGCTGAGGGGATTGGCGGCACCTTGCCGCTGCTCGCGGTGCTGTGCGTGCCGGTGCTGGTCGGGATGCACGAGCTGTATCCCTGGACCCACGCCGAGGCGGTCGCCCAGGACCCCTTGCTACAGGGGAAAAAAGCGTACCTCAACGCGTCGTTCTTCGTCGGTCGCATGATCGTGTACTTCGGGGTGTGGGCGGGGCTGGCCCAGTTCTTCTTCCGCACGTCCCTGCGCCAGGACGCCACGGGGGAGGTCGGGCTGACGCGGCGCATGCAGCAGGTCAGCGCGCCGGCCATGGTGTTCTTCGCCATTACGGTTACTTTTGCCGCGTTCGACCTGCTCATGTCGCTCGACCCGCGCTGGTACAGCACGATCTTCGGAGTTTATTACTTCTCGGGGAGCGTGGTCGCCTTTTTCGCCCTGCTGGCGGTCGTGGCGTGGGTCGTGCAAGCGGCGGGCCGGCTCCGGCACGCCATCACGGCCGAGCATTACCACGACCTGGGCAAGCTGGTGTTCGCTTTTGTGGTGTTCTGGGCGTACATTGCCTTCTCGCAGTACCTGTTGATCTGGTACGCCAACGTGCCCGAGGAAACAGAGTGGTACCTGCGGCGGCAGACCGGCGACTGGAAATGGATCAGCCTGTTGCTGTTATTCGGGCACTTCGTGGTGCCGTTTGTGGCCCTGGTCTCACGGTATCCCAAGCGGCGCCCGAACCTGTTGATCCCGGTCGCGGTTTGGGTGCTGCTGATGCACTGGGTGGACCTGTACTGGCTGGTCATGCCCGGGGCGGAGATTCCGGGGGTCGCGTCCGCGGGCCTGCCCTTGGGACTGATGGACGCGACGTGCTTCGGCGGAGTGGGCGGAATGTTCGTGGCCCTGGCGGTCTACCGCCTGCGAAACTGCTCACTGCTCCCCGAGCGCGATCCGCGCCTGGTTGAGTCGCTGGCCTTTGAGAACGTGTAGGATGGCGTCCACGAGTACACAGGGCGATCCGAATACCTCCACAACGATTCTGGTCGGACTCGTCGGGGCGATTCTGGTCTTCGTGATCATCGTCGGGTTGCAAACCCTGTTCTACCGTGCGGAATACGCCGAGACGGTGAGCAAGGTCTACCGGCGCGATCCGCAGGAATTGAGCCGCTTGCGGGCCGATCAGATCGAGCAGCTCCACGGGTACCGGTGGATCGACCGCGAGAAGGGGGTTGTAGCGGTCCCGATCGAGATAGCGCTGGAGCTGGTCGTGCGGGAATCAGCGGGGGAGAAGACCCTGCCAGCGACTCAGCCGGTAGATAAACCATGAGACGTATTCGCTTGATATTCCGAACGGCAGGCCCCGGAAAGGCGAAAGCATGGCGGGCGTTCGGTCACTCTTCTGTCGCCCCTCCGGGGCTTGAGGTCAGGGGACGTACCTCACCCAGGGCTGGCGCCCTGGGCTACCCACTGCCGCCCCTGCCGGGGCTGAGCGTGTCGCCGCTCCCCGTTTTTTCAGAGGCCCTAAACGCACACGCTCTGCCCGGAGCCCTCGTTGTGAAGCGTGCGATTGGTCTGCTCTTAGCGGGAATGGTCGTGCTCGCTGCCTCGCACGCTTCGGCCCAGGAGCGCGCCGAGCCGGTGCCTCCCGAGCTCGAGGGCGTGGGGGTCACCGAGCATCGGAACGCCGCCGTCCCGCTGGAGCTCTCGTTCCGAGACGAGCTTGACCATACCGTTAAGCTGGGCGACTACTTTCAGCCTGGCCGGCCGGTGCTGCTCACCTTGAATTACTACCGCTGTCCGATGCTGTGTACGCTGCAACTCAACGGGCTGGTGGAGGCGCTTAAAGCGTTGGATTGGACGCCGGGGCGTCAGTTCGAGATCGTCACGGTGAGCTTCGATCCGCTGGAAACGGCGAAGCTGGCGGAGGCCAAGAAGCAGAACTATCTGGGCGAATACGGTCGGCCGGGGGCGGGCGCCGGCTGGCACTTCCTGACCGGTAACAAGGAGAACATCGCGGCCCTGACCGGCGCCGTCGGCTTCGGGTACCGTTGGAACGAAGACCGCCAGCAATATGTCCACGTGGCGGCGATGATCGTATGCACGCCGGAGGGGCGCATCTCGCGCTACCTCTACGGCGTTATGTTCGAGCCGCGGACGTTGCGGCTGACGCTGGCGGAGGCGTCGCAGGGCACGATCGGCTCGGCGCTCGATCAGGTTCTGCTGTACTGCTTCCACTATGACGCCGACCGGGGGCGGTACGCGCCGGCGGCTCGAAGGATCATGCGCGTCGGCGGCTTGGCGACCGTGCTCCTGCTCGGCGGGATGCTCACGATGTTTTGGGGGCGCGAGACGCGCCGCCGGAGGGCCGCCGTACCGAGGGAGGGCAACCGCGCGGGCCCCTGACACTCGGTGTCAAGGGGAGCCTGAAGCCCGCGGCGCGGGATGGCCCGCAAGTTTTGGCGATGCCCACTGAGACCCAACGGACATTCTGGTTGCCGCCGCAGGTCTCCGAGGGAGGCCAGCAGGTCGACTGGTTGTTTCATTTCATCTTCTGGGTGGCGGTGTTCTTCTTTACCCTGATCGTCGTGTTGATGGTGGTCTTCGTGACCCGGTACCGGCGGCGCGAAGGGCGCCGCCCGGAGTCGGCCGCGAGCCACAACACCGCGCTCGAGCTGACCTGGACGGGCATTCCGCTGGTCATCGTGATCCTCATTTTTTACTTCGGGTTCAAGGGGTTCATCGGGATGGCCACGCCGCCCGCCGATGCCTATAAAATCGAGGTGCTCGGGCACAAGTGGAGTTGGGAATTTACCTATCCCAACGGGCACGCCGACGCCGACCTGCACGTGCCGGTGGAGCGGGACGTGCTGCTGGTGCTGACCTCCGAGGACGTGATCCACAGCCTGTACATTCCCGCGTTTCGGCTGAAGAAGGACGCGGTGCCGGGGCGGTACACCAAGACCTGGTTCCGGGCGACCACGCCGGGCGATTACACCGTCTTTTGTGCGGAGTACTGCGGCACAGGGCATTCGGACATGCTGGCCACCTGCACGGTGCACCCGCCGGGGGAGTTCGAGAAGTGGCTGGAAGGCGCTGACCCGCTCAAGAAGCTGACCGAGGAGCAGTACCTGGCCTATCTGGCGGACCCGGCGGCGTTCATCCAGGAGCATCCCGATCTCAAGGGCTTAGAGACGCCGGCCATGATGGGCGCTAAACTCTACCAGAAGAAAGGCTGCAAGCAGTGCCACTCGGTGGACGGCTCGGGGGGGACGGGGCCGAGCTTCAAGGGCATCTTCGGCGAGACCCACCTGATGCAGGACGGCCGCCAGGTCCGGGTGGACGAGAATTACGTTCGGGAATCGGTGCTGGAGCCGATGGCCCAAGTGCGGGCCGGTTTCCAGGCGGTGATGCCCACCTATCAGGGCCGATTGAAGGACCGCGAAATCACCGCCCTGATCGCGTACATCGAGAGCCTCAAGTGAGCGGAGGGAGCTTATGGCGACTTTGCCTGCAAGCGTAGGGGGGGCGATTCCGGAACTCGGGTCCGGGGCGGACAACTACCTCACGCACCGCCACGGGATTCGGTCCTGGCTGGTCACGCTGGACCATAAACGCATCGGGGTGATGTACCTGGTGGCCATTCTGGCGTCCTTCCTGCTGGGCGGGCTGTTCGCCATGCTGGTCCGCACCGAGCTGCTCACGCCCGGCCGGACCATCATGGACGCCGACACCTACAACCAGATGTTCACTCTGCACGGGGCGGTGATGATCTTCCTGGTCATCATCCCCGGAATTCCGGCCGCTTTGGGCAACTTCGTGCTGCCCATCATGTTGGGGGCCAAGGACGTAGCGTTTCCCCGGCTGAACTTAACCAGTTTCTATCTGTGGGTGACCGGCGCGGTGTTCTTTCTGGCGGCGATCGCCACGGGCGGTTTGGACACCGGCTGGACCTTCTATACACCCTACAGCACCACAACGAATACCAGCGTCATCACTTCCACGATGGGGGCCTTCATCCTGGGGTTCAGTTCCAT
>JBGPAW010000126.1:0-9204 GCA_041480905.1 Phycisphaerae bacterium | reverse complement strand
CCACTGGCGCCGAGCAGATGCCCGATGGAACTCTTGGTGCTGCTGACACACAACCGGTGGGCGTGGGGACCGAAGGTTTTCTTGATGGCCATGGTTTCCGCCACGTCGCCCAAGGGCGTGCCGGTTCCATGGGCGTTGATGTAGTCGATTTGCTCCGGAGGGATGCCGGCGGAGGCCAGGGCCCGGGCCATGGCGGCGGAGGCCCCTTCGCCCGATTCGCTGGGCTGGGTGATGTGCGTGGCATCGGATGAGTACCCAAACCCGCCCACCTCGCACAAGATGTTCGCGCCGCGTTTGCGGGCGTGCTCCAACTCCTCAAAGACCAGAATGCCGGCGCCTTCGCCCATCACGAAGCCATCCCGATCGCGATCAAAGGGTCGGGAGGCGTGGGCCGGGTCATCGTTCCGGGTGCTGAGGGCCTTCATCGCGGCGAAAGCGGAGATGCCCAAAGCGGTCAAGGCGGCCTCCGTTCCGCCGGCGATCATGAGGTCCGCCTCGCCGCGGCGGATGGCGTTGAAGGCATCGCCCATGGCGTGCGTGGCGGAGGCGCAGGCGGTGGCCACCGCCGAGGTCAACCCGCGGGCCCCGCACTCGATGGACAGCCAGGCGGCGGAGGCATTGAGCATCAGCCTGGGGATGGTGAAGGCCGAGAGTTTCCCCGGTCCCCGGTCGCGCAAGCGATTGTGTTGCGTCTCCATCTCGGCAATGCCGCCGATCCCCGAACCGACGATCACTCCCACGCGGGTGGCATCCTCGGCGGCGAAGTCGACGCCGCTCATCTGGAAGGCTTCGCGGGCGGCGGCCAGGGCAAACTGCGTGGAGCGGTCCAGGCGGTTCACCTTCCGCCGATCCATGTAGCGCTCGGGGTCGAAGCCGGAACATTCTCCTCCGATGTGGACGTCAAAGCCGGTGGAGTCGAAGGAGGTGATCCGGCCGATCCCACTCTTGCCGGCGACGACGTTGTCCCAGAACGTCTCGACGGTTTCACCCAGAGATGTGACCAGACCCATCCCCGTGACGACCACGCGCCGCTCGGACATCATGCCATCCCCGCGTTAGACCTGGCTCTTTTTGTTTTCCAGGTGTTTCTGGATGTAGGTCACGGCGGCTCCGACGGTTTGGATTTTCTCCGCCTCCTCGTCGGGGATGTTCAGGTCGAACTCGTCTTCGAGTTCCATGACCAACTCCACCGTGTCCAGCGAATCCGCGTTGAGATCGTTGATGAAGGAGGTCTCCATCTTGATCTCGGCCTTGTCCACGCCCATCTGCTCGCTGACGATGCCGATCACTTTCTGCTCAATTTCCGCTACGGTAGGCACCTGTGCGTCCTCCTGCTATAACCTTGACGTCTCGCTCCGCCATCGGGAAACGGCGGCAATATAGCCCACGGAACGGTCCTCTGCAACCTGATCCCGGACTGTCCTCATCTACGCCCGCCTACATCCGCAGGCCCCCGTCCACCGTAAGTACCTGCCCCGTGATGTAGGCGGCGCCGGGACCGACTAAAAAGGCCACCGCCTCGGCCACGTCCTCCGGTTGCCCAAAGCGGCGAAGCGGGATCAGCGTCTTGTAGCCGTCCTTGACCTGCTCGGAGAGCGCCGCAGTCATATCCGTCTCGATGAACCCCGGGGCCACCACGTTGCAGGTGATGCCGCGCTTGGCCAACTCCTTGGCCACCGACTTGCTGAAACCGACAATGCCGGCCTTGCTGGCCGCGTAGTTGGTCTGCCCCGCATTCCCGGACAGGCCGGAGATGCTCGAGAGGTTCACGATCCGTCCGCGCCGGGCCCGGACCATGGGTTTGCTCACCGCCCGGGTCATCCAGAAGACCGACTTGAGGTTGGCGGTGAGCACCTCGTCGAAGTCCTGGTCCTCCATGCTCATCAGCAGACCGTCGCGCGTGATGCCCGCATTGTTCACCAGAATGTCGATTCGACCCAGGCGCTCGACGGTGTCCTCCACGAACCGGTCGATCGCCGCCCGGTCGGTCACGTCCAGCACGCTCGTTTCGATGGTGCCGGGCAACTCCCGCTGCTTGCCTGCTCCGGTGAGCTCCGCGAGCTTCTCGGCGTTACGCGCGCACGCCACCACCCGGGCACCCTCGGCGGCGAGCTTCAGGGCGATGGCCCGGCCGATCCCCCGACTGGCCCCGGTCACGATGGCAATCTGGTCGGTCAACATGGGGTGGTCGCCGCTCCTGAAAAACGAGGCTAGGTCGAGAACTGCGCCAAGGCCGCTTCGAGGTCTCCGGCGCTGCTCACGTTCACCGTCGGCACCTTGCGGTTGATCTTCTTCATCAGGCCGGTAAGCACGCGACCGGGGCCAACTTCGCAGAACAGCTCAATCCCTTGGGCGATCAGGCGCTCCATCGACTCCTGCCAGCGGACCGGCTGGACCACCTGGTTTTGGAGGAGCCGCCGGATGGCGTCGGGGTCGGTGTGGGGTTCCGCCGTGACGTTGGCCAGGACCGGAAGTCGCGGCGGACGGACCGTGGTGTTCCGTAACACCTCGCCGAGTCGGTCCGCGGCCGACTGCATGAGCGCCGAATGAAACGCCCCGGAAACCTTGAGCGGCAGGGCCCGGAAACCAAGCTTCTCGGCCAGTTCCACCGCCCGCGCGCAGGCCCCTTGGGTCCCGGAGATCACGATCTGTCCGGGACAGTTGAAATTGGCCGGCGAGAGGACCTCGCCCTGGGACGCCTGTGTGCACAACTCGACAGCCGCCGCCTGGTCCGCGCCGATCAGCGAGACCATGCCGCTGGGAGATGCCAACGCGGCTTGCTGCATCAGGAGCCCGCGGCGGTGGACCAGGCGCAGGGCGTCGTCGAAGTCCATGCTGCCGGCGGCGTACAGCGCGGTGTACTCGCCGAGGCTCAGACCGGCCGACGCACCAAAACACGCCGGCGAAAGCCCCTTCTCCAATAGCGCCTCCCAAATCGCCGCGCTGGTGACAAAGATGGCCGGCTGCTGGATGTCGGTGCGCTCCAATTGCTCGGCGGGGCCCTCGAAGCAATAGCGCCGCAGGTCGAAGTCGAGGACCTCGTTAGCGCGGGCGAAGAGGGCGGCGGCTCGGGCGCTCACCTCCGCCACGTCACGCCCCATGCCCACCGCTTGCGAGCCCTGGCCGGGAAAGATGACGGCAGCTTTGCTCATGGAAACGATCTCTGGACTGCCTGAAATCACGCCCCTGTGTCAAACTGGGGCGCCCCAGATCGCATCGCCGATCACAACCGCATGATCACCGAGCCCCAGGTCACGCCTGCTCCTACCCCCACAAACATCACCAGGTCTCCCTCGCGCAACTGGCCGGCGCGGCGTGCGTCGTCGAGCCCCAACCCGATGGAAGCGGCGGAGGTGTTCCCGTATCGGTCCACGTTGACCAGCATTTTCTCCTGGGGAAGGCCCAGCCGCGTGCGGCACGACTCGATGATCCGCAAATTACTCTGGTGGGGGATGATCAACTTGATTTCGTCCGCCTTTAGGCCCGTCTCCTGCAGGGCTCGGTCAATGGAGAGCTCCATGACGGTGACCGCGACCTTGAACAGCTCCCGCCCGCGCATTTTCATGTAGTGCAAGCGTTCATTAACCGTCTTGGAGGATGCAGGCTCCACCGACCCACCACCCGGAATCCATACGTACTGGTGCTTGCTCCCATCGCACCCCAGATAGCTGTACAAGATGCCGCGGGACGGATCGGGTGAGGGCCGCATGATGACCGCCCCCGCGCCGTCGCCAAAGAGGATGGCGGTAGCGCGATCTTCGAAGTCGGTGATGCGTGTCAGCGTCTCGGCCCCGATCACGAGGACATTGTGGTAGAGGCCGGACTGAATCAGCGCACCCGCCATGACCATGCCATACACCAGCCCGCTGCAGGCGGCGTGCAAATCCCAGGCCGGGATCCCGTTGATGTCGAGAAGGTTTTGCAGGACCGCCGCGGTTGAGGGAAGCGGGTAATCCGGGGTCGCGGTACAGACGATCAGGTGATCGAGTTCGGACGCCGTCATGCCGGCGTTTTCCAGAGCGCGTTCCGCGGCGATCCTGGACAGGGTGGCGGTGGATTCGCCCTTGGCGGCCCGATGCCGGGTGCGAATGCCCGTGCGCGGGATGATCCAGTCCGACGAAGTATCCAGATACGCAGCGAAGAAGGCATTGTCCACCACCTCGGCCGGAACATACGAACCCGTGCCGGCGATGATCGCTCCCAGCGGCTTGCCCATGTGGAGAATCCTGTCGTCATCCGCCGAGTCGCTCGGCGATCTGTCGGCTGAGGTTGTGCTGGACGAAGGTGGCCGCGACCCGCACCGCGTTGCGAATGGCCCGTTCGCCACTACGACCGTGGCAGATGATACACACTCCGTCGACGCCCAACAAAGGGGCCCCGCCGTACTCGCTGTAATCGTGCCGCGCCCACACGCGCTTCAAGGCCCCGTCGAACTTCTCCCGGGCGGCCGCATCTTCATCCTCGAATTCGTAGGCGATGGTCTTGAACAGACCCTCGGCCAGGCCCTCCACGAACTTCAGCACGATGTTGCCGACGAAGCCGTCGCAGACCGCCACGTCGCACTTGTCGTGGAACAGATCCCGCCCCTCCACGTTGCCCACGAAGTCGATGGTCGCATCGTTGCGCAGCAACTCGTGGGTCTGCTTGACCAATTCGGTGCCCTTACGGTTTTCCTCACCGATCGAGAGCAGCCCCACCCGCGGGCGCTGCGTTCCCAGCACCGTCTGCGAGAAGATCGCCGCCATGATCCCGTACTGGTAGAGGTGTTGCGGCTTGGCCTGGATGTTGGCCCCCACGTCGCAAAGCACGAAGGGACGGCGGAACGAGGGAATCGCCACGGCGATACCCGGGCGGGAGATGCAGGCCAAGGGACGGAGCTTCAACTGCGCCGCCGCGGCGACCGCGCCGGTGTTACCGGCGCTGACCATGGCCTCGACCTGACCCTCGAGCGCCAGGTTGACCATCCGCAGGATGGACGAGTCCTTCTTGGTCCGCAGCGCCTCCACCGGGGACTCGTCCATGGCCACGCACTGCGAAGCGTGCACCACGTGAATGCGGTCCCGGTGGGCCGAACCAATCGTCTCCAACTCCGCGCAGACTCGAGCTTCGTCGCCCACCAGGAACAACTCGTATTCCGCGTGGTCATCCAGCGCCTGGACGGCACCGCGGATGATCGCACCCGGAGCGTGGTCGCCCCCCATCGCATCAACGGCGATTCTGTAGGGCATAGGCCGTCCTTAGCCTTCCTCTTCTTCGAGGGGCAGCATGACCTTCGCACTGACGAAGCCGCAACTCGAGCATGCGTGGTGGGGCAGCTTGGCTTTCCCGCATTTGGGACAGACGACCAGCGCCGCCGGTGTCCGGGCATGGTGGGCCCGCCGCGTCCGTTTCCTGCATTTAGACATTTTGCCGACTGGTAACATTCTGGAACTCTTTCGCCTTTATTCGCCAACCTCAGCGTCGGCCGCTTGACGCACAAACCCAACCTCCGCGTCCCGCGGCGCGGCACAAGTCGCAAAAGGTTACGAACGACGCCCCCGTCTGTCAAGCTTCCCCCCGCCGGCTGTCATAACTCATTAGAAATGTCCGCTTTCCGAAGGCTAAGGAGGGCGGACGGTGGAAGACCGGATCGCGATGAGTCAGCGGGAACGAGACGTGCTCAAGGTGATGGTCCCGGTACTCAAGGGGGAGCGAACCCAAACCGAGGCGGGTCGGTTGCTCAAGCGGAGCGTGCGCCAGATACGCCGGATTCAGCGACGGCTAGAAGCGATCCCGGCGTAGTGCATCGCCTGCGGGGCCGGCCCTCGAACCGCCGGCGGGAGGCGGACCTGCGGCGGCAAGTCCTGACCGCTTATCGCAAAGACTACTCCGACTTCGGGCCGACGCTGGCGGCCGAGAAGCTGACCGAACGCGGCCTGGCGGTTGGGGTCGAGACCCTCCGGCGCTGGTTGCTGGCGGAGGGGCTCTGGTCCGATAGGCGCCGCCGAGAACCCCACCGCTCTCGTCGCCCACGGCGCGAGTGCTTTGGCGAACTGGTGCAGATGGACACCTCGATCCACGACGGGGTGGAAGGCCGCGGCGAGTCCATGGTGCTAACCGCCATGATCGACGACGCCACCGGCAAGATCCTGGCCCGCTTCTATCCTGGCGAGACCACCGCGGCCCACCTGGATTTGCTGGGGTGGTACCTGAAAAAGCACGGTCGGCCTGTCGCCCTCTACACCGACCGTGACAGCATCTACCGCGTCGAAAGCCGGCTCGATCCGGATCGGCCCGAGCACACGCCGTTCTCGCGGACCTTGGCGGAGCTGGACATCGAACTGATCCTGGCCTACTCGCCCCAAGCCAAGGGCCGTGTCGAACGCCTGTTCGGCACGCTCCAGGATCGCTGGGTGAAAGAGTTGCGTCTGGCCAAGGTCACTACCTTGGAGCAAGCCAACGCTCTGCTCGAAGCCAAGCTCCTGTCGCACTTCAACCGCTGGTTCACCGTCAGACCGGCCAGCCCTAACGATGCCCACCGCCCGTTAACGCCCCGCCGCAAGTACTGGCCCACACGCTCTACAAGGCCGGCCTGCTCCGGGAAGGACGCGGCGTGAGCGTGGGGAACGCGCGCACGGATGAACCTTACGCGGGCTGAGGCTTCTTGCGGTTACGGGGAATCCGGTCCAGTGAGTCCGCGGGCCCGGGCTTCCTCCACGGAAGAAAACAGACGGCGCTCCTTGGGTTCGAGCTTGAGGTCTTTCCCGCTGCCCACGGCGAAATACTCCGTGCCGTGAACGGAGGCGGCCACCGGTTTCCGGCCGGTGGAGCGGGTGTGTTCCTTGAGGAACGCCACGATCTGGTCCTCGATTCCGTTGATCTTTCCGAACATGTTCGTGCCGTGGACGGTGCCCGGACCGACGATGCGAACCTCCGCACTGGGATTGGCCTTAGCCAGGGCGTCACTGGCGGCACGCTCGTCCTGGCTGGCCAGGAGCAGCATGTCCCGCTTGCTGACCTGTTTGATATGCGCGACGGAATCCACGTCCATGTACCGGTCTCCCGGCGTCAGGCACACGATGGCGTCGACGGATTTGTCGCGGGCCGCGTAATCCAGCGCCACGCTGCACCCTACACTGGCCCCCACCAGACCGAATTGCGACAGGTCGAGCTTGGGCTTTTGGGATAACCACCCATACGCTGCGGCTACATCCTGGTGCATGTCGTTGAAGAGCTTGGAGTCGCGTTTGGCAGCCCGATCACGGAGGTGCATCGACTCCGGCTGGGTGCTTTGCCCGTGCCCGCGCATATCAATCGCCAGCACGGCGAAGCCGGCCTCGAGCAGCTTGGGCACCAGCGGCTTCCAGGTGCCACGATCCTGGCGGTACATGTGCAGCAGGATGACCACCGGCGCCGGCTCCGCCCCCGCGGGCGGATAGTAGTCGCCGACGATCTCCACGCCGTCGTCGGTGGTGAATCGAGCCGGTTCTGGCGTCGGTCCGGCTCCGGCCTGCGCCAACGGAACGCAAAATATGGCGGCCGCCAATACCGTAAGCCTTGCTTTCATGATGCGTGACCTCCCGAAACCTCTCCCGCCTTGAACAGCGCATCGCCTTCGCGGGTCGAAAAGCTGCTGATGGCCATGCTGTGCAACGCGGGTACTTTACGACGCTGGTATCGGAGGGTCAACGGCGCCGGCGGGCGGACGTGCTCCGAGGGTGTGGCAAGGAGTTTTGGCGGATGGGGAGGGCGAGGCTCCTGCCGAGCCGTGCTCCTCGGCTCGCCGGGAGCCTCGCCCTCCCTTGTTGCCAACGTTACTTGCCAGACCCTGCTCCGACGGACGCTACGGTGCCGATGGGGTCGGCTGCTTCTCCCGCGCGTGCTGGCGTTTGGCGTCGGCGATCAGGTTGGCCACTTCGGCGGGGGTGATCCGCGGGGCGGGGACAATCCGAGCGGGCGAAGGGGTTGGCGCGATGACGGGGGCTTGTCGTAACGTGCCTTCGAGGAGTTTCTGCATGCGGACCGCTTCGTTGACCCATTGCTGCAAGGCGGCGGTGGCCTGCGTTGCCTCGGCGTGCAGCTTGGCGAGTCGTTCGATCTTCTCGGTGGCCAGCAGGCTGGTTTGCGAGAGAGCGCTGAACACTTTTTTCACCGCCCGGCAGACGGCGGTGAGCTGAACGGCTTGTTGCTTCGCCTCGGACACGACGGTCTGCGGCTCGGTGAGCAGGCCCGCAAGCTGCCTCCGTAGCGCATCCGTCGTCGCCTCGGCTTGGCGAACCATGTCGCGCAAGGACTCGTTTTGGCGATTCAACTCATTCAGCGTTTGGCGGTTGGCCAGAATAGCCTCATGCTCCTGCTCGATCCGCTCGCGGATCTCGTCGGCGACCGATGTGGTACGACGCAGAGCGTCCTCCGCCGCTGCGGCTGCTTGGGTGGACTCGGTCAGTTGAGCGCACCGCTGCTCAGCGGCGGCCAGATGCCGATCAGTTGTTTGCGCCAAGGAGTCGGCCCGCTTCTGGTAATCATCGGCTTGCAGCTTCAGTTGTTCGCCGCACTCCTGCAAACGGTCCTGCAGCGTCTCGCCGGCGCCGAGCGTGTGGAACAGAAGCTCGATCCGATGTTGGTTTTTTTCGCCTTCACGGGTCAAGCGGTCGGCGGTCGCGGAGAGCTCCTGCTGCAAGGTTTCGCCACGGTGGCAGGCGGCTTCGAGTTTGCGAAGCGGGACCTCCGCTGCGTCGGCCGCTGAGGCCGCCAAGGCGTTGAACCCCTCGAGCGCCTGGGTGATCGTCTCAACACAAAGCGGGGCACGTTCGAGAAGACTTTCCAGCCGATCCGCCAAGTCTCTCGCTTGAAGCCGAGGGTCCGCGCTCTGGCTGACCGGCGTGATAGGCGCCGCGGCGTGCTCACATTGGCGAGACGTATTACGGGTCATGAAAACCCCTATGACCTGATCCTGTCCCGGGATATCGGAAAGGTCCGAGAACGGGTTTACTTATCGGGCATGGTACGGCACCAAGAGTCGGCGGAGCAGAAATTCAGCGGCGTTAGCAGCGCGACGGGGATCAGCCGAGCAGACCTTCGAGGCGCAAATGGGCAAGGAGTTCGGGATCGCCGGCGGCTTGGTCCGATAATGTGACCCAGCGGCCCGTTGGGGCTGATGCACCAGCCGGTTTGAGCATTCCTTTCAATTCTCTCAGGAGCATGTGCAACGCGGCCCACTGCCGT